>NZ_JAWYAJ010000190.1:0-14543 GCF_034124845.1 Robinsoniella sp. | reverse complement strand
GGCAGGAATGAATTTTAAAACACGCTCTAGCATTAAGATTCTATATATTCCAGCAATTCCCTTACCGTCCCGAAACAATAATCCGGCGGATAGATGGTATCCTGGAGATCTTCCCGCTTCGCTTCACCGGTGAGCAGCAGACAGGTCTGGGCTTTGCCCTCTATTCCACAGGCAATATCCGTATACAGCCGGTCCCCTACCACCAGGGTTTCTTCTCTGGAAAAACCAGATCGTTTCAAGCACAGTTCCACGACTTCCCTGCTGGGTTTCCCAAGATATCTGGGTTTGCGGTAGACTGCTGCTTCCAGCATATTGCAGATAGCGCCGCAGTCCGGGATAAATCCAAAGGGTGCCGGACAGCACAGGTCGGGATTGGTGGCAAGGTAAGCCACTTCCTTTCGATAAAGCAGCTCACAGGCTTTTTCCAGCTTCTGATAATTCAGCTCACTGTCATATGCCGCTAAAACGCATGTCACGTCATCTTCCACTTCCTCCGTAACTACGATACCCTGCTTTCGCAGTTCTGTAAGGTATGATTTTGTGCCCAGAACAAATATTTTCTGATCCCGGAAATTTTCTTTTAAATAACGGATTGCCATATATCCGGATGTGACAAACTGCTCTTCTTCTGTAGTGAGATTCCACCTGGCAAACTTTTCAACATAATCTCCGTTGCTTTTCGTTGAATTATTGGTAATATAATAAGCTCTTCCGCCAATCTTTTCAATGTATTCCAGTAGTTCCCTGGAGCCGTCAAACAGTGTATCGCCTACGGATAAAGTGCCATCGATATCGAACAGAAACAATTTTTTCTTACTTAATTCTGACATGGAAATTCCCTCACCGCTGATTCTGACATTTCTTCCAGTTCCCCGGTATCAAATAAGAATTGCAGTAAACCAAAGCGGTTACGCAGTTCTTTTGCATATAAGACACTGTTTTTCAAAGTGATTTGATCCACTCCGATGTGCGACGGCTGGCTGGGCGCATCCATTTCTTTTAGCATATTTGCGATAGCATCTGATTTTGGTAAAGCAGCAATCATTTTTCGGATTTCTTCTCTGTGCTTGCCAAATGCTTCTATCCGGCTGTGAACGGCATCGTCTGCATTTTTATGTACCTGGTGTTCTAACAGGATCACCTGCGGTGCTGCCTGTTTATATGCCTCCATAATTTGTTGTTCCCACGCTGCCTGATGCAAAGAAACTTTCTTTTCCTTAAGGGTGTCCAGCTTTTCACCCAGTTTTTCATACATTCTTAATCCCAAAACCGTACCGATCCCCACTTTTGTGCCATGCAGTGCCCCATGGCTGCCTCCGAATAATGACATCATTTCCCAATAATGGGATAAGTGGTGCTCACTTCCGGAAGCAGGGCGGGAATTTCCTACATAACTCATGGCGATACCGGATAAAACCAGCCCTTCCATAATGGAACCGATTGCTTCTTCATCCCGCTCTCTGACTTTTGGTATTGCGGAAACTACCGCTTCAATGGAACTGCGAATGAGGGATTCCACATATGCACAGTAATACTCTCCGGTGATAAGATGAGCGAGTTTCCAGTCAGTCAGACATACATACTTGCCCAGGATATCGCCTGCCCCTGCTGCGATCATAGAAATCGGTGCCTCTTTTAGAATATCCAGATCTCCAATGATCACTTTGGGTTTTCCCACTTCATAGGTTGTCTTTAGATTTTTTACAATCAGCGGAGCCACATTAGAAGCAAATCCGTCCATAGAAGGTGCCGTTGCCAGGATAAAATAATCGATGCTTAATTTAAAACTGATAAATTTGCACAAATCATTGATGGTTCCCGATCCCACAGCCAAAATCAAATCACAACCCTGGGGTAAATCAACCAATAGGCTGCCTAAGATTCGTTCATCCGGTATTAATTCCTCATCCGGAAACACTACCTTTTCGTAATGATATCCATTTTCCTCCAACAAAGCGCAGACTGTCCTGCCTGCAACCTCCTCCGTATGAATATCCGAAACCACACAGATATTTTTGTAATCATAGCGGGATAAGATATCCGGAAGTTTCTTAATTGCACCTGCCTCAATCAATATTTCATCAATATCGCAGCGGTGTTTTTTACTACAGCTGCATGGGATTTCTCTGTTTAAATATTCCTGCCAGTCTTTTATCTTCATAATGGACTCCTTCTTTCCGATATTTTAAGATACCAGTACTGCTTTGCGTACAATGCTTTACCGGTACTGCTTATTCGTTATACTGTACCCGACTTTTTCTGGTTTGTCAAAAGCGGATTCAAATTATAAATAGTTGTTATTATTTATAATTTGAATTATAAACAGCATAAGAAGAGGTTCCGCGAATGATTAGGCGTGGTTCATATTCCACTCTGTGAACCACATGATCTGTGATTTCATATTTTTCAGATTTCTCCCGCTTCCGGCGCTCCATTTTCTCCATCAGAAGTTTACAGGCATCCTCACCCTTTTTTCCGGCATAGTGATCCACCGTAGTCAAATCAATGCCCCGCATCCCGGATGCCAGTATATTGTCGCAGCCAACCACCGATATCTCTTTGGGAATCCGATACTTCTCCTGTAAAAGTGCATCCCGGATGCCCAGCGCGATCATATCATTCAGCCCCACAATTGCTGTAATATCCGGTACTTCTCTGATTAGCTCAAGAGCCAGCCGGTATCCCGTCTGAAACTCCATATCCATGTTCTGCAGGGCGGTGATGCCCTGTTCTTCAACAGGTTCCTTTATAAATACCCGGCAGTCTTTGCCTGCATTCTCAAACTCTTCTGTAAATCCTTCTCTGCGCCTCTGTCTGGCTGGCTGCTTGTCACTGACTCTGGTAGATATGTATCCAACCCTCCGGTGTCCCAGCTCCAGCAGATATCTGGCTATCATACTTCCCGGTTTACGGCTGTCCAGTTCGATGGAATCAACTAATAATTCATTATTTTTTTCACCGATAAAGACCACCGGTATCTTTTTAGCAATGCGGTTCACCATCTCCGGAAAAGCCGGCATACAGGTATAGATGATACCGGATGGACTAAGCTTCTCAAGCCGTTTCAGATACTTTTCTTCCGTGATCAGATTCCGGTTTGTCTGACAGACAAATATATCAAAGCGGTTTTTTAGTGCCGCCTGTTCCACTCCGTCAATCAGCATCCCATAATAAGGATTGTTTAAATTGGGGCAGATTACAAATATCGTGCCTTTCATTCCGGTCTGCTGTCTGGCTGCTTTCTTTTCCATGGAATAGCCTAAGGTCCGTGCCGCCTCTTCCACCTTTTCAATGGTCTCTCTGGAAAACGATACATTGTATTTCTTGTTCAAAATCATTGAAACGGCAGCCTGGGATACTCCCGCTGCATTTGCTACATCTGTAGCTGTCACTTGCTTTTTATTCATCCTTCTACCCTTTGTACCTTACATGCGGACGCCAATGCTGTCACGCTCAGGCATCCTGTTCTATATGTAGCCCTTTATTCCCGCGAGCAACGTACCAAACGAATACGCTGGCGCGTCCAATTGGCGACTGCCAGGGCTGCTGAACCCCCAATGGACAGTCAAAAATCCGTTCCTTTTTATAAAAAATATGAATAATTTTGACTTACTCGGTACATACTCTCCACTATGAAGAATAATTTTATTAAATGCGGCATCTGCGGCTGGTGTCTGGAAATCCTCTGGACCGGCTTTCTGTCCTTCCGGCGCAGAGAACTCAAATTAACCGGAAAATCCTCTATCTGGATGTTCCCTATTTATGGCTGTGCAGCTTTTATCGGTCCTATTTACAAGCGCATAAATAAAAGAAGCGCTGTTTTCCGAGGATTCATCTACACCATGGCAATATTTAGTACCGAATTTTTAACCGGTGCATTCCTGAAAAAACGCGGTATGTGCCCATGGGATTACAGTAAGGCAAAATTAAATGTGAAAGGAGTTATCAGACTGGACTACGCTCCCTTGTGGTTTATCACAGGGCTTCTCTATGAAAAAATCTTAAAACGATAAAGGCTGTTGCATGCAAACGATGTAACAGCCTTTTTGCAAATCTACACAATCCGAAACGTACAGCTGTCAGAATGCAATTCCTAACACGCCTTAGCCACAATCACAGTCCGCATTTGCCTGTGCCCCGTCAAAACTTCCTGCCACATCCATCGTATTCAATGTTCTGCGTTTGATCCGCTGGTCTTCCGAGGCTTCCAGAATAAAATTTTTAATCTGTTTTGCATTTTTAATATGTACCAGTGCCAGGGTGGGATTCGTTACATCCCCGCCATAACAGTGTACGGTACCAAGTCCAAACATCCGCTCCAGCAGGCTGGTATCCAGACGCACATCTACAATCTTATACATATACGCATCATTCTCCTCGTGATTCAACAGCCCTGAATTCACAGTAATGTATTCATTTGTAATGGTATATTTCGTAAATGTCCATGGCAGTCCAAAAAACAGTATTCTTTTTTTCTCAACAAACTTCATATAACCTCCTTCGCCGCCTGTTCCTAACCAAACAAAATACAGGCAGAATTCCATTGTAAAATTCTTCCGGCTGTTCATAAATTTTGTCTCTATTATATCTCATACGCCTTATAATTGCAAAAGAATTTTCCCCTGCCCCCTCCGGTTCTTCAACACACTTCCCATATCTGCAGAACACTTTTACCAGGCATACCCATCCATAAAAAAAGAACTTGAAATTCAATACCATATATTATATGATATTAAAAGCAAATATTCATTGCGCGAAAGGAGAAAACGATGAAACACTTAATGAGTCCTTTAGATTTTAGCGTGGAGGAATTAAATACTATTTTAAATTTAGCAAACGATATTGAAGCCAATCCAATGAAATATGCCCATGCATGTGAAGGAAAAAAACTGGCAACTTTATTTTATGAACCAAGTACCCGAACCAGATTAAGCTTTGAAGCAGCTATGATGAATCTGGGCGGTAACGTACTTGGTTTTTCTTCGGCCGCATCCAGCTCAGCTTCCAAAGGGGAAAGCGTTGCCGATACGATCCGTATGGTCTCCTGCTACGCAGATATCTGCGCTATGAGACATCCCAAAGAAGGGGCTCCTATGGTTGCCTCTATGAAGTCTTCCATTCCGGTTATCAACGCCGGAGACGGCGGTCACCAGCATCCTACCCAGACCCTTACCGATCTGTTAACCATCCGTTCCTTAAAAGGACGCCTTGGCAATTTAACCATTGGATTATGCGGAGACTTAAAGTTCGGCAGAACCGTCCACTCCCTGATCCATGCACTGGTACGCTACACCGGTATCCGATTTGTACTCATTTCTCCGGATGAACTGCGTGTGCCCGACTATATCCGGGAAGACGTTCTGGAACAAAATCATATGGAATACAAAGAAGTAGTCCGCCTGGAGGAAGCCCTTCCGGAATTAGACCTGCTCTACATGACCAGAGTGCAGGGCGAACGTTTCTTCAACGAAGAGGACTATGTGCGTATGAAAGATTTCTATATTCTGGACAAGCAGAAAATGGAACTTGCCAAAGAGGATATGCTGGTATTACACCCTCTTCCAAGAGTAAATGAAATTTCAGTAGAAGTGGATGATGACCCAAGAGCTGCCTATTTTAAACAGGTACAATATGGTGTATATGTCAGAATGGCATTAATTCTTACATTATTGGAGGTAGAAGTATGTTAAACGTCGGACAATTAAGTGAAGGCTTTGTTCTGGATCACATAGAAGCTGGAAAAAGCATGTCTATCTATCACTATCTGAGACTGGACAAACTGGACTGCTGTGTTGCGATTATCAAAAACGCCCGCAGCAATAAAATGGGCAAGAAAGATATTATCAAGGTAGAATGTCCCATCGATTTACTGGATCTGGACATCCTTGGTTTTATAGATCATAACATTACGATTAATATTATCAAAGACGGAACGATTGTAAGCAAAAAAGCACTTTCCCTTCCCGAAAAAATTACAAACGTAATTAAATGCAAAAATCCCCGCTGCATTACTTCCATTGAGCAGGGCCTGGATCAGGTTTTCGTATTAACCGATCCGGAAAAAGAAGTTTACCGCTGTAAATATTGTGAAGAGAAATATGCCGGACGTTAAAACCTGTATAAAACACGCTCCGACACCTGTTACACAAAACAACCGCAGACATCTAAATGCCTGCGGTTGTTTTATGTCCAAATCATTTCAATCTAAAATATGTTTTCATATAAGCAGAACGATAAGCCGGGTTATGTCGTGAATGGTCATCTATCTAGGCCTTTTGTCGCCAAAAGGCTCCAGCGACCTACCTAAAGCTGACGGGCCGCCATATGCTTTCGTTCGGTCTTGCTTCGGATGGGGTTTACATATGCCCCTTCTGTTACCAGAAAGGCGGTAGTCTCTTACACTGCCCTTCCACCCTTACCAGTAAAACTGGCGGTTCATTTCTGTTGCACTATCCTTAGAGTTGCCTCCACCGGACGTTATCCGGCATCCCTGCCCTGTGAAGCCCGGACTTTCCTCGTCTGGCACCTTTCGGTCTGCCAGCCGCGACCATTTATTCTACTTACTTTTGGTATTCTACCATCTCTTTTTATTTTTGTCAATGCAGGCTTACACATTGAAGCAGCTGCCGCCCACAAATTCCCTCAGAATAGAATTATGTGGAATATTCTCACTGGGCATCCCTACAAAATAATCCAAAAACTTTAACAGCCTTTTGGCTTCCAGAAACTCCGGCTCATCCTGGTCGATACTGAATAACAGCGGCTCTGCATATTGCTTCAGCGCAGCCAGTTCATAGATCAGGGCTGAATTAAACATCACATCTGCCTCTTCCTGGAATGGAAAAATGTATTTTTCTTCCCCTCTTCGTACAGATGGCCACATATTAATGGTTCCCTTAGCACTGGTTCCTCTGGTCCTTGCATCTCTGATCATACGGCGCAGCAGCCTTCCGTCTGTTGTGGGAATCCGGTTATGTTCATCAATATTAAGCTGGGTTAATGCACTGATATAAATCTTGAATTTACTTTCTCTTGGAAGGCTGTGGGACAATTTATCATTCAGACAGTGAATTCCTTCCAATACCAGGATATCATTTTCTCCCAGCTGTTTATAATTTCCTTTGTATTCCCGTTTGCCGGTTTTGAAATTGTAATAGGGCAGCTCTACCCGCTCTCCCGCAAGCAAGGCTGTCATATCCTGATTAAACTGCTTCACATCGATGGCTTCCAGGCATTCGAAATTGTGTTTACCTTCTGCGTCCACCGGAGTCTTATCCCGGTCCACAAAATAATCGTCCACCGCTATGGGATGAGGCTTTAAACCATGTGCCGACAGCTGAATAGACAGCCTGTGGGAAAATGTAGTTTTCCCGGAAGAAGACGGACCGGCGATCATCACCAGGCGTTTGCTGGGGTTATTTAGTATCTGTTCCGCCATTTCGCCCATTTTTTTCTCCTGGAGGGCTTCCTGAATCAGAATCAGTTCGTTGATCTCGCCATTGACAATCCGCTCATTTAAATCTCCCACGGTGGAAATATCCAGCATTTTTCCCCATTTCAGGGATTCTTTCTGCACATGGAAGATCTTTGTTTCAGGAAGAAATTCCGGTACAACCCTTGGATGGCTGCGTGTGGGAAACTGTAACACAAAGCCTTCGTCATAGAGATGCATGTCGAAATATTTTAAGTACCCCGTACTGTATACCATATAACCGTAGAAATAATCTTCGAATTCATCCAGATCATAGAGATTTACCGTTGAAACGGTACGGTATTTAAATAATTTTTCCTTATCGATCATCCCATAGTGCCGGAACAGGCGCTTGGCATCCGTTATACTCACATTTCTTTTCGTAATGGGTATATCTTCTTCTACCCGCTTTACCATATAATCTTTCACGTGTTCCAGGAAATCTCTGTCGATTTTTAATTTTCCGTCTACTGTAAAATAATAGCCTTCACTTACCGAATAGTGAGCACAGACCTTTTTGATATTCGCATGTCCTCCCATATGGTAGATAGCCTTTAAGAGCAAAAGCACCATACTTCTGCGATATGCGTCAAAACCGATCTTATCCTCTGCCGTCAAAAATGTAAGCTGGCAATCCTCTTCTAATTCCCTGTGAAGTTCCCGAAGTCTTCCATTTGCCATGACGAGCAGGATATCCTGTTCATAATGATGTTGAAAATCTTTTGCTATTTTGTAATAACTGGTTCCGCAAGGATACTGCTTCTTTTCTCCTCTGGACTCCACTGTTGCCATTTGTTCAGCCATATTATCCCCTGCCCCTTTCTGTCACAGTTCCAGTCGTAACGCTGTACTGGTATAAATACCCTGTATATGTATTATATGTTATATTATCAAATTAAATTACTTTATCGAATGAATCAACCAATGCAGAATCCCTTAAGGGCAATTCCGGTCCAGGTCCTTTTTTAAATATAATTTTTAATAAAATCGGAGTGATAATCGTTGTAATAACCACCACTACTACAATGGGTCCCAGAAAATTGCTTCCAAGCAGCCCAAGCTTTGATCCTTTATTGGCTACGATCAGTGCAACCTCACCTCTTGAGATCATGCCCACGCCAATCCTGGCACATTGATAATTCTTGTAGTGGCAGACCTTTGCCCCTAGTCCGCACCCGACGATTTTGGTCAAAATTGCCACAATGACCAGTATCACGGAAAATGCTATGATCTCTCCTGTCATAGCGGGAAGTTCCACCTTTATGCCGATGCTGGCAAAAAAGATCGGTGAAAGCATCAGATACGACAAGGTGTTAAACCGTGTTTCCACATATTGTGCCCGTTTCGTCCTGGACATGATCAGACCGGCAATAAATGCCCCTGTGATGTCCGCAACTCCAAAGAAATGTTCGGCAACGTAAGACATCACGAGACAGAATACAAACGCCGCAATTGCATGTCTCTGCAGTCCTCTTTCCGTTTGATCGCTCCACTTTTTATAAAACAGATAAAACAGGTAACCCGCGATCAGCGCTACAATAAAAAATGCCACAATCTTTAATAACACATAGACTACATTGACGGAGGTATCCGCCATGCTGGTCACGATTGTTAATGCTATAATACCAAGGATGTCATCAATGATTGCTGCCCCCAGAATCGCATTTCCGGAACGGGTCTTTAATTTCCCCATTTCTTTCAATGTCTCTACGGTTATACTCACTGAGGTAGCGGTCAGGATAATACCAATAAATATATTCTGCAGCAGCAGGGATGCATTTGCATCTGACTCAATTACTCCGGGCCTGTTAAAGAAATATCCCACAACAAGTCCGCCGGCAAGAGGCACGATAACGCCTAATACTGCTATTACGAAACTGGCTTTCCCACTGCGCTTTAATTCCTCTATATCCGTTTCCATTCCTGCACAGAACATCAGTACAATAACACCAAGCTCAGCCGTTGCCTGAATAAAATCAGTTTCTTTCAAAATGCCCAGCATCGCAGGCCCCATAATCAGTCCTGCAAGCAGTGCACCTACTACCTGCGGCATATGATACCTTCTGGTAATCAGTCCCAACACTTTTGTGCTCAAAAGGATGAGCGCCAAATCCAACAAAAATCCATAACCATCCATAAAACTCTTCTCCTTCTTTCTGTCACATAAACCTGTTTTTCTCCGTATTTCTATATTATCTTATCATAAGGGCATCTATCCTTCAATCATGTAAGAACATAAAAAGGGTTTTTCAGAAGCTCCTGCTCCACTTCCAGCCCCGGGAAGGTCTGCTTCAGATAATCTGCTGTCTGTTTTATGAATATATGTTCCAGTCCGTAATGTCCGGCATCGATAATGGATAGTCCCTGGGATACCGCATCCAGTCCTTCATGGTGTCCGATATCTCCTGTGACCAGTACCTGTGCGCCCGATGATACTGCAGGAGTAATCATGCTTTTCCCTGATCCCGGAGATATTGCTGCCCGGCGGACACACTGATCCAATTCTCCGAATATTTTTACTGTGTCAAGTCCAAATGCCTGTTTTACCAGCTCTCCCGCTTCTCTTAAGGTCATTTCTTTTGGTAAATCGCCAACTCTGCCAAATCCCTCTTCCCGGACTGTACTGCCTTCATATCCCCGGTAAGTCACCTCCAGAACTGCCGAATCCTGCAGTTTTAAATAATCTGCACTGAGACCTGCCATCATCAGCACATCATAATTCGTATGCATAGCAAAGCAGGATATATCATTCTGTATCAGCCGGATAACTTTGCGTCCCATAAAATCGTCCGTATTTATTTTTTTCATACCGGACATCAGCAGCGGATGATGGGTAATCAGCATATCTGCTTTCTGATCTATTGCTGCTTCAATTACTTCATCCGTAGCATCTAATGCCACGAATACTTTCTTGATTTCTTTTTCTCTTCTTCCAACCTGCAGACCCGGGTTGTCCCAGTGTGCTGCATAAGAAGCCGGATATCTTTCCTCTAATTTTTGAATCAATTCTGTTCCTGTCATGCGTAATTCCCCCTTGCTGTACGAATACATTTCAGTTCATGTTCCACTTCTGCAATACGCTGTTTTGCGTTATCGCTGTCATTTTCCCGAAGAGTTTCCAACACTTTCCCATATGTCTGTTCCTCTTTTTCCAGGAAAGATTTTAAGCACTTATTTTTCTGCTCTAGTAAAAGCCTGCCATATTTAAAATCAATTTCCCTTTTGTAATCCATCTTTCCATGAACCACTTTCATCATGGGATAATATTTTCCTTCATCCAGAACCATATTTTCTTCCACAACAGCGTAGTTATTATCCTGTAAAAAGCGGCGCACAAAAGCGAGCTCAGACTGTGGCTGCAGAATGAGCTCCTTCACACTTTTCAATACCCCGGATCCTTCCGTCAGTATTTTCATTACCAGGCCTCCGCCCATGCCGGCGATTACCACAGCATCCACTTCCCCACTGTGCAGTGCAGCTGCTCCGTCTGACAGCCTGGTTTCTATATAATTCTCAAGCCCATGATGCTCAATATTTTCCTTGGCACGGTTTAAGGGGCCTTTATTTACATCCATAGCTATTGCACGGGGCACTCTTTTATTTTCAATCAGGTAAATTGGTATGTATCCATGGTCCGTTCCAATATCCGCCAGGCGGCTATTGGAAGTTACCATTTCAGAGACTGCAAGCAGTCTTTTTGATAACTGCATATGATAACTTCCTTTCTTAATCCAAATAGTCCTTTAGCTTGCGGCTGCGGCTTGGGTGGCGCAGTTTACGCAGCGCTTTTGCTTCAATCTGCCGAATACGCTCTCTTGTAACATTAAATTCTTTTCCCACTTCTTCCAGGGTTCTTGCTCTTCCGTCCACCAGCCCAAAACGTAAAGACAATACCTTTTGTTCCCGGTCGGTCAGGGTATCCAGAACTTCTACCAGCTGCTCCCGAAGCAAGGTGTAAGCAGCAGCTTCAGCCGGAACTGCCACATGGTCATCCTGGATAAAATCTCCCAGATGGCTGTCATCTTCTTCTCCCACCGGTGTTTCCAGTGAAACCGGTTCCTGGGACACTTTTAAAATCTCTCGTACCCGTTCCGGAGACATATTCATAACTTCCCCGATTTCCTCCGGCTTGGGTTCCCTGCCCAGATCCTGAACAAGCTGCCGGGATGTACGGATTACCTTGTTGATTGTCTCTACCATGTGTACGGGAATACGGATGGTTCTTGCCTGGTCTGCAATCGCTCTGGTAATTGCCTGACGAATCCACCAGGTAGCATAGGTGCTGAATTTATAACCTTTACTGTAATCAAACTTATCCACTGCTTTGATCAGTCCAAGATTGCCTTCCTGTATCAAGTCCAGCAGCGCCATTCCTCTTCCGGCATAACGCTTTGCAATGCTCACTACAAGACGCAGGTTTGCCTCCGCCAGCTGATGCTTCGCCGCTTCATCGCCTTCCTCTTTGCGGATGGCAAGCTGGATTTCATCTTCTGTAGTAAGTAACGGTACTTTTCCGATTTCTTTCAGGTACATACGGACCGGGTCATCTGTTCCCACACCTTCCGGAACGGACAGGTCTATTTCTTCCGGGTTGATCTCATCTTCATCATCTAAGATTAACGGCTCTTCTTCATCATCATCCGTGATACGCAATACGTCTACTCCGTTATTATCCAGGAAATCCAGAATTTTTTCACACTGTTCTTCTGTAAGATCGGTGCCTTTGAAAAAATCCTGTACCTCTACATATTCTAACACATTTTTCTTTTTTCTGGCGTATGCTAATAAAGCTTTTAATTTTTCCGTAAAGTCTAGTACTTGTTCTTCCATCCTGCATCCTTCCTTTCATAGCTTCCATCGAGATTCCAGGCTCACTAACCATTGCTGTACTGATTACTATTCTTTCCTCAATCCAGGGAAATATGCACTTTTTCGATATCCTGAAGTCTTCGCTTTGCCTGGATAATCTGCTGAAGACCAACAATATCCGTAGGATCTAAATGTGTGGTCTTATACTCGATGCTGTTATTCATCACTCTTGCGATTGTCTCTTTCAGTGCTTTGTTCATCTCTTCTTTTGTCTCAACGCGGATACTGGTATTAAAGAGCGCAGCTGTTTCCCTCTGCTGCTCCGGATCTGTAAAATGGTTAATGATTTTTGCGGGATTTAAGGCACCGCTTTCATACTGTTCAAAAAGCATGGCTGCAACGGTATGATACAGTTCCGTGGTAAAATCGTCCGGTCCCACATACGGTTTGATCTGGGCAAACAAACCGGGATTTTCTATCAGCCAGGTCAGAAGCAGTTTCTGGGATTTTAACATCCCGTCTTCTTTTTCTGTATTTCTGTTTTTCGGCCTCTGTTTTACTTCCGGTGCGGAAATATTCTTCATCGCCATACGGTTCACCAGTTTTCTGAGATTTTCAAATCCCACATGATATCTGGCTGCTACGGCCTCTATATAATTTTCCCGCTCCAGTTCCTGCTCAAACTCCAGCAGTCTTTTTGCGACCTGATTGTAAAATTCCGTTTTGCTTTCCGGGTCATCCATCTGATAACTCTTCTGAAGCACATCAATTTCAAAAAAGAAACTGTTAACGGCGTGGTCGATTCTGTCCTGGAACGCTTCTGCCCCAAGGGCTTTGATAAATTCATCCGGGTCCTTATAAGGCTTCATATCCAGTACTTTTGCAGAAAGTCCGGCAGCCTTTAATATGGGAATTGCCCGAAGAGCCGCTTTCATGCCCGCCTCATCACTGTCATAGGTGAGCACAACCTCTTCTGTATACCGCTTCAGAAGACTGGCATGCTGTGTCGTAAGTGCCGTTCCCAAAGACGCTACCGCATTTTTATAACCTGCCTGATGCAGAGATATTACATCCATATATCCTTCACATACAAGAAGATTTTTCTTTCTTGAGGTTCTGGCAATATTCAGTCCATACAGATTACGGCTCTTATCAAATACCTTTGTCTCCGGGGAATTTAAGTATTTGGGTTTGCCATCCCCCATTACACGTCCGCCAAATCCAATCACTCTGCCATTTACATCCATAATCGGAAAAATCACACGGTTCCAGAACTTATCATACATGCCGTTTTTTTCATCCACATTCATCAGTCCCGACTGGCTTAACAGCTCGTCCGAAATACCTTTCTTTTTCAAATAGAGATATAAATCATCACTATACTTATTGGCATAACCAAGGCCAAAGCCCTTAATTGTCTCATCACTTAATTCTCTGCCTTTTAAATATTCCATCGCCAGCCTGCCGTTTTCCTGGCGAAGCTGGAAATAAAAATAATTAGCCGCCATTTTATTTAAATCCAGAATACGGCTTTTTAAATCCTGCTGCTTTTTCATCTCTTCGTTATATTCCTGTTCCGGCAGATCTACCCCTACACGGTCAGCCAGAAATTTTACGGCCTCCGGAAAGGAATAATTCTCATATTCCATAACAAAGGTGAAAACATTTCCTCCCGCCCCGCATCCAAAGCAGTAATACATCTGTTTTCCCGGACTTACCGAAAAGGATGGGGATTTTTCATTGTGAAACGGACAGAGTCCAAAATAAGAACTCCCTTTTCTCTGCAGCTTTACATATCCTGAAATTACATCAACGATATCATTTTTTAATCTTATTTCTTCTATTGTGTCATCTGAATAAAACATTTCAATTCTCCTTACACCTGCCAGGACTTCGGAATAAAAAGTTCCGAAAATTTATTTATAGAATACTGGTCTGTCATACCAGCTATGTAATCACACACAACCCGTTCTTCTCTTTCATTTCTTTTTTCAATCAGCTCCTGGTATTCGCCTGGCAGCATCTCCAGATGCCGGGAATAATAACGATATAATTCCTGCAGCATATTCCTGGCTCTTGCTTCTTCACCCTTTGCTTTTGGATTGCGGTAAACCTGCCTAAACATAAAGGACCTGAGTCCCTGCATTGCCTCTTCAATATGAGATGACATAATGATATCTGCTTTCTCTTCACTGTTTCTTACAATATCGTGAATCAGGGTATTTAACCTTTCCCGGATCGTAAACCCCAGAATTTCCCGATA
>NZ_JAWYAJ010000189.1:0-5031 GCF_034124845.1 Robinsoniella sp. | reverse complement strand
AAGCGTACTACGTAACCTGAATTCGGGGCAAATATGCCGCTAAGTGGGGCGTGCAGATGGCGGGAATGAATTTTCAAACACGCTCTAGAGCATCAGCATCATATCTTTTTCTAATTTTGTAACTAAAGTATACAACAATGAATATGACAACTGTATGTCATATTAAATCATTTAAATAATAAAATAATTATATCAGATAAATAGTATGAAATATTTATCTGATATAATCTCCTATTCAGCCTCTCTTATAACAGTGCCAGGCATATATTTTCAATTCTGAATTAATTTTTTCCACTGCTTTCGTTATAAAAAGCTCCTGCTTTTTTTGATCCGAGGTATTCCAAAGTCTATTGTTCAGACTTTCCAGATAGGACTTCCGGTTGCTGCTGGCTTTTGGAAGCATGGCTTCGTTACCCATTAACTGCGGCAGATCCCAGGACTCACCAATCGCCGTCATTCTGGCTGTCAGGGGACCATCCTCCGAAGACAGGCTGCGCCTGTGGAGTTTGCCGTCCGAAGTCCCCTGCCTTGGCGTTCCGTCCGATTTAAAGTTCTTACCACCGTCTCTTTTTATTTCCCTTTCCTTCACGGACTCCATATGAAGCCTCTTATATTCCCGATTAACTGCTAAGGATTCATCCACTTTCTGCAGCACTTTCTGCACGATCTCTTTTTGAGCAGCAGGATCCCGGTAAGGCTTTTTATTAAAAATTCCGGAGTCTGCATCATATTGGGACAGCCTTTTTTTACTTTTCAGGTTTTCTTCCACATCTTCTATGTAATGTTCTTTATAGATTTCATACTCACTGATGATTTTACCCGAGGGGTCTATAGTAATCTTATCCAGTGGAAAGGATTTTGTAAAGATACATTCTGAATGGTTAAATGGGATTACGCAGCGTTGCTTCAGACGAAGCTCCTGATCCTCCATATCCAGCAGCAATAGGATTCCCTGATAGGAATAGATCAGGTATTCAAAAGTTGCCATCACATCATCCCCATATTTCCTGCCATTTAAGAACCAGAGATCGATGATCCCCTCTTCCTGATAATGTGCATGCTTCTTTTCCCACAAATCCAGTTTTAAATCCTGCCCCGCATACTCCAGAACCATTCTCAGGTCACCGTCATTTATAAATACATCAGATACGTACTTACCGCCCTGTCTGCTGCAGGTAATTACCGCATTGGGAAAACTACGCTTCGCCGCCTGGAATAGCAGCCTCCTTGCCAGCAGATACCTGGTACTCTGCCCATTAGTCCGCACCGGACAATTTGCATTCTCATGATGACGAAAATACGGTTCTACTTTATTTCCGGCACACAGGACCAGATGTTCCCCGCAATCCGGACATACAAACTCATTGTTCTGGCTTGCTTTTCTCATTTTCAGCCTGGTATCTTCATCGTAATTTCCCTGAGCATCTTTTAATTCATAGACACACCACAGCTCATTTTTATAGAAAGCATTTTCCTGGGTAATCATAACATCGCTCCTTTATCACAAATTCCGTTCAAAATTTGAAATATGTAAATAATATTTATTTATAATTTAGCATACCCCTCCTTCAATATCAATCAACCAGATCATTTTTTATCAACTTATCTCTTTTTTGTTTTAAATAAGCTGTTTAGTGAAAATCATTTCCTTGACTTTGCGACACATGTGTCTTATAATGCTTTTAGAGACACATGTGTCGCATTTATTATAACTCTTATAAAACCAGCCGCTGTTCTCTGCATTTTATAATTATGCAAAAAAGGACAGTTGGCTCAAACTAAAAAAGGAAAATACCATGAACAAAAGAGGAAACGAAACCCGCAGACTAATTCTTAATAACTCTTATGCGCTTTTTGCTAAAAAGGGATTTAAAGAAGTTACAATGAAAGATATCTGTGATTGTACCGGACTCAGCCGCGGCGGTTTATACCGCCATTATGACAGTACAAAGCAAATATTTGCTGAAATTTTAGAAGTGCTTTTAAAGAACCAGGAAGATGAGTTTTCAGAAAAGATCAATCAAAATGAATCGGCTGTCTCCATTCTTGAAAGCGTTCTGGAACGCTACCAGATGGAAATGCTGGATTCCGGCAATTCATTGAGTATTGCAATCTACGAATTTTACAGCCTTCCCCAGTCTGGGGCTGCGCCCAATGCTCTGCTGCGTCAATATCTGCTTTCCAAAGAAATGTGGAGCAGATTCATACAATATGGCATAGACCGGAAGGAATTCAAGAAAGTAGATATTACAGCTGTATTTGATATGATTGTATTTTCTTATCAGGGAGTACGTATGTACAGCCGGCTTATGCCCATTGACAGAGACATCCCCCACCGCATTACCGAACAGGTAAAACTCCTGCTTCTGCCATCCGTAAATGCTTCATAACTAAAAAATATTTATATAAATAAGGAGGTTCTTATGGCAACTGCGTTTGAAAAATTTGATTCAACCCGGACTGCATTTATTAATCCCTGGGATTCTGTGAAACCCATTCATGATTTTCCCAAGATCTGTATATCTACTTTTTCTAATGAAATGATTGAAAAGTTTGCCTCCGTTAATGGGGCAGAGATGATTGCCCAACTATACGCAGCCACTGGTCCAACACCTGTTTATAAAATCTGTTATGGTGGAGAGAACATTGCTTTCTACCTTTCAAAAGTAGGTGGTCCGGCTTGTGTTGCAGGCTTTGAGGAAATTGTAGCCATGGGTGCACAGAAGTTTGTCTTGTTCGGCTGCTGCGGAATCCTGGACGATCGAGCAGTTGGAAGCAATCTCATCGTTCCCACCTCTGCAGTCCGTGATGAAGGAACCAGCTACCACTATGCACCCCCTTCCCCTGAGCTGGCAGCTGATCCAATATCTACCACCATACTTACTTCCTGTCTGGATAAATTAGACTGCCCTTATGTCAAGGGCAAAATCTGGACAACAGATGCCATTTACAGGGAAACGCCAGACCGCATAGCCGAGCGGAAAAAAGATGGCTGTATCGGTGTGGAAATGGAATATGCCTCAATGCTTGCTGCGGCACAATTTCGAAACATCCCTTTTATACAATTTTTATATGGTGCAGATAACCTGGATTGTACCAGCTGGGACCCCCGTGATCTGGAACTCTATGGAATGTCAAATGCAGAGAAATACATGGCACTGGCATTGGAATGTGCAATTGCACTGTAACAAAGCGGGGCAGCGTCTCCTGTTGAAAAACGCTGCCCCGCTATATAAGCTATAATTCGTTATGTCCCCTGTCAGGTATGCGATAAAATAGGAAACATGCATTTCTTATCCCGAAATAATACCGTATCCCTGCCGGTACAGAATAAGGTGCATTCCCCTGTCAATTCTCTAATCTCATATCCGTCTGTCTCCTTTGGTGTAAACTGCAATTCTACCTGGGTAATCTTATCCTTCGCCAATATTTCCAAAATCTGTGATAACGATGCCCCAACAGATTTTTCACAGAGTACCTCTGCCAGAATCAATCTGTTACCCTGATATTCTGCAAAAGCCAGAACTTCCAGCTCTTCTATGTAGTAAAGCTGCTCTCCATCAGACATCATTACGTAAAACATATACAGTTCAGCATTGTTAACCATCGCCAGACCGGAAAAGGGATTCCCCTTTTTCATAAATCTGACTGCCAGTTCTTTATCATCTACTCTGTCCAGTTCCAGCTTCCGCACATGATATTGTTGATCTGGAGGCTGGTCCATCCTGATTTCCTTCACATAATAAAATTGTGTCAATTTCTCAAATCCGTATCTGGGATAAAAGTCTAATACAGTATCATTTGCAAAAAGATAAATCATATCATAACTGTCTCTGTATGTTTCCAGTACCTTTTCCATCAGCAGCCTGGCATACCCCTGACCCCGGTATTCCTCTGCAGTCATAACCGTCCCCAGCTGGAGGCAGACCTTCCGCTCTCCGAATACATTCAGTTCCATAATATTTACGGAAATATTCGCTGCCGCCTCATTATCCCATACCAGCATATAGGGTACATGCTGGTCTTTCCACCATCCCTCCTGATACCATTCCTCAAACTGAAAACCAAAAACAGATTGCGTCAGGCGGTTATAGGCCCTGCGAAGCCCGGTATCCTCCGGATGAACAATTTTCACTTCCCACTTCTTATCGATTGGTTTATCCACTTCCTGCTCCCTTCTATGACCCATGCTGATTTAAGACTAATCATTATAATTGCCGTTCCATAACTGATGGTTATCCTTTCTTTATTATAACTTATTTTCATTCACAAAGCATCCAATAATATATAAAATCTCTTTTTCTTTTTTACATTCATTGCTATAATAAACAAAAAAACTTGTGAGGGAAAACATGAAAACACATCAGAATTTATCAGAAAGCCAACCTGCCGGTAAGCGTAGAAGAAACCCGGAACGCGTACAGCTGCAGGAATACAGCCCGATTCTTCAAAAAGACCTTTTTCAATTTCTTCGGAAGTGTATGCCGGAATCAGGAAGAACTTTTGACCCCCTGGGACGGCATAAGGCAATAACCGATATTTCTCACTCTTTTCTTGCATTCTGGTGCCTGACTGATGGCGGTGAAATCATTGGATGCAGTGCCGTTAAAGTACTTGCTCCTGATGCTTGCGAATTAAAAATGATGTACGTGTACAATAGATATCAGGGGATGGGCTTAGGCAGAAGACTGTTGACCCATGCCATCCAGTTTGCTGCTGACCAGGGATACCAAAAGATACTTCTGGATTCAACTCGGGAAAGCCGCTCCGCCATATCCCTTTATTGCAAAAACGGTTTCTATGAAATTCCCCGTTACAATCATAACCAGTATGCGGATGTTTTTATGCAAAAAGATCTCTGTTAGTTTTCCATCTGGATACTTCCCATTTCCTGTTATGTATTTGATTCTCCATCATATATATAGAAGAAAAAGAAAAGGAACAGATCCTTTGAGCGAACACTATCCTTTTGTAAATTATCCCCTGCCATACAGCTACAGTGCATTGGAGCCTTATATCGACGAAAGAACC
>NZ_JAWYAJ010000188.1:0-11884 GCF_034124845.1 Robinsoniella sp. | reverse complement strand
GAAGTGAATTGCGAATACTGATTGTAGAAGATGAAGTCCGGCTGGCAGAGGCTCTCGGGCAGATTATGGAAGAAGCAAAATATATTACCGATGTAGTTTATGATGGAAATGATGGTCTGGCATATGCACTTAGCGGACAGTATGACGTCATAGTTTTAGATGTTATGCTTCCGGGACTCAATGGTTTTGAAATTGTAAAGGAGATGCGGGCGAAAAAAATAGCAACTCCTGTTATTATGCTGACTGCCCGGGATGATGTGCGGGATAAGATTACGGGACTTGACAGAGGAGCGGATGACTATATGACGAAACCATTTGTTCCGGAAGAATTACTTGCACGGATCAGGGCATTGTCAAGGCGCCAGGGTGAGGTGCTTCTGGAAGAAATTTGTTTTTCGGATCTGACGCTGGTACTCTCAGCCAATGATTTGTGGTGTAATGGAAAGTCAGTACACCTTGGGTTCAAAGAGTTTGAGATTATGAAAATCCTGATGTCTAATCCAAGAATTATTACTTCCAAAGAGATTTTAATTACAAAAGTCTGGGGAACAGAATCTGATGTGGAGGACAATAGTGTGGAGGCCTATATTTCGTTCTTACGTAAAAAGATGTGTTTTCTGGGCTCTAAGGTGGGTATCGGAACGGTGCGTAAGGTGGGATACCGCCTGGAGGAACATAGAGAATGATCAAAAAGCTGCGAAAGAAGTTTATTTTAATAAATATGTCTTTTGTTACACTGATTTTGGTGGCTGTCCTGGTGGTCATTGGTTTTACCAATTACCAGAAATATCAAAGGGACAGCCGCATGGCATTAAATTATGCCTTAGAGGATATCGGCGGGAATCTAAAACCCAGGGTGGATTTTAGACCTGGAAGACAAGCAGGTCCGATGATTATGGGACCCGCATTTGTGGTGGAATTAAATGAAAACGGGGAGATTGAAAATATCAATGACAGCAGTATAAGAATCACCGGGGATTCCGCCAGAGAAGCAGTAGAAGCGGCACAAAAAGACGGACATGAAAGGGGATTCCTTATAAACCAGCAGCTTCGTTATGAACGGCGGGAGCAGGTTCATGGGGAAAAGATTGCATTTGTGGACTGCAGCCGGGAAATCAATGGTATGAGGAATCTGTTTCTGGTATCGGCGCTGATTTTAGCCGGCGGTCTTGTGGCCTTCTTTCTAATCAGTCTGTTTCTTGCAAAGTGGGCATTGACACCGGTAGAAAAAGCCTGGCAGCAGCAGAGACAGTTTATTGCAGATGCTTCCCATGAATTAAAGACCCCCCTTACCGTTATACTGGCGAATCTGAATATATTGTCGGCACACCGGGAGGACCGGATCAGGGATCAGGAGCGGTGGCTGGAAAATACTAAGAAAGAGGCATCCCGGATGAAAGAATTGTTAAATGACCTGCTTTTTCTTGCCCGATCCGATATGGCACAGACCCCGAAGGTATTTGCTGAATTTGATTTAAGCAATACGCTCTGGAGCTGCATTCTGCCATTTGAATCGCTGGCATATGAACGGAGTGTGGAATTAGAGGAAGAGATTACACCGGGGATTCATATCATAGGCGATGAAGGGCAGATCAAACAGCTGATTGCTATTTTACTGGACAACGCCTGTAAATATGTGAAAAAAAACGGCAGAATCAGTGTGTGTCTGGAAAAGAAACAGGATAAAGTTTATCTGAAGGTTAACAATACCGGTGATGTGATTCCAAAAGAAGATCTGGAACATATATTTGAACGTTTTTACCGTTCAGATAAGTCAAGAGCGAGGAAACAAGGGGGATACGGACTGGGACTTTCTATTGCTCAGACAATTGCGGAAAATCACCATGGAAGGATTCAGGCGGAGAGCCTGGAAACTACGGGAACTTGTTTCACAATTATCTTATAGACAGACAGTGGTTCAAAAATAAAAGATAAGTTCTGTAAGGGCTTCTGGTATGTGGCATTGCTTTTGAGCTTATTTGGAAAAACCTCTGTTAGATATGTACAAAATTTACATGTAATTATTGTGAATATAATGGAAAAATACAAAAAAGGTTGACTTTTATCTTTACAGAGCGTATTCTTAAGTCAGATTTAACAAAAACGTTTTTGGGAAAGAAAGCGGAGGGTGATAGTATGGCAGCATCAATTAAAGACGTGGCAAAAATAGCAGGAGTCTCCGTCGGTACAGTATCCAGGGCATTAAATGGATATACGGATGTCAGTGAAAAGACAAGGAAAAGAATCAAAGATATTTCAGCAGAGCTTGGTTACACACCAAATGTAAGTGCCAAGAATCTTTCTTCCAAAAATAATAAAAATGTTGCTATGATAGCTTCCGGGTTATTGGACGAGAAGCAGACAGATGATTTTACTATGGCTCTTATTAAAGGGGCATATACGTATATGAATCAGCATCAGTTATCCATTGCAACTTATGCTATTAGCTCAGAAGATCAAAAGATAAAAGGGTTTGAAGAGTTTTGCAGGGAATTCAGTTTATCAGGAGCGCTATTATTCGGATTAAAAGTCACGGATAAATATGTGGAAAACATTTGTGATTCCAAGATACCTTGTGTTACAGTAGATATCCGGGTGGAAGGGGAGCAGATCGGAAGTGTGATCACGGATGATGAAAAAGCATTTGAGGAAATAACCCAGTACGTAATAGACAGAAATCATAAAAGGCTGATACTGGTGTACGGCAGAAAACAGGCAATGGTAGCTAAGCTGCGTTATCGTGGATTTTGTAAAGCACTTAAGAAAAATAATATGGATATTCGGGAAGTTCCCGTTCTGGATTCTAATTTTATCGAGACTCAGGCATATGAGAAAACGAAAGAATTGTTATTAAAGAAAGGGAAGGAGGCAGGAACGGTATTTCTCTGTATGAGTGATATCACAGCCTTTGGAGTTGCAAGGGCAATTCGTGACTGCGGATACAGCGTACCGGAAGACTTTTCTGTTACAGGCTATGATGGGATCAGTTTTGGAAGATATGTGGAGCCCAAAATTACAACCATCGATCAGAATGTAATGCAGAAAGGCTATGAAGCCGGAAAATTATTGGATCTTATTTTAAAAGGCAATGCAACAGAAAAAACCGTAACGGTGCCGCATTCACTATTGGAGCGGGAGAGTGTCAGAAGACTTAAAAAATAAAATAGACATGGATTTTCACATCGGTTATGTATATGCAGATAGGTAAAAGCAGATTTTTAAAGTAGGTAATAGAAATGCCTGCTTTTTAAATATAAATTTACAAAAACGTTTTCGAAAAAATGCAATAAAATGCAACTGAATGTAATGGAATGAAAGAAACATTTAAGGAGGAAATAGGTATGAAATTCAAAAAAGTAATCTCGGTAATAACAGCAGCAGCTCTTGTTTTGGGAATGTCAGGATGTGGTGGAAGTACAGGTAAACCGGAGGAATCCGGAAAAGCACAGGAAAGTAAAACTGCGTCAAGTGAAGTGGTGGAAGTCACTATTCCTACTTATCTGGCAGGAGAGAATGTAGGAGCAAAGTTTTTTCTGCCGGAAGTAGAACGGTTTAATAAAAAATATGAAGGAAAATATAAGATTAACATTGAGGAGGTACCCCAGGCATCTTATGCAGAAAAGATTAAACAGCTGGCACAGCAAAAGAAGCTTCCGGCATTGATACATTCAGCCGGGTCAGGCGGAATCGATGTGCAGTGGTTCAAAGATGTGGCGGTAGCCAATGATATGGCATATGATTTAAGTGAATTTTTGGACAGCCATCCGGATACAAAAAAGAACTTGGTACCGGAATCAGTCGATTATTGCACGGTGGATGGGAAAGTAGTCTGTATGCCAATTGCAGTTCTGAAGCCGGTAGGACTATTTTATAACAGCAGTTTATACCAGGGAGAGAAAGATATAAAGGATATGTCTATGGAAGAATTTCTGGCGTCACTGGGAGAAAATAAGTTTGCATTTCAGACTGCGGATAATGGATGGACAACAGGGCTGCTGCTTTCAGCACTGGTAGCCAGTCAGGAAGGCGGCATAGAACTAATTCAAAAGTATGCAGATGATAAACTATATGACTATACAGATCCGGCTATTCTTAATGCAGTAACTGAATTGCAGAAACTGTTCCAGACAAATGCTGCTTCTAATTCTATTGGTGCGGCGTATGCGGATGCCGCAAATGCATTTATGAGTAATAATGCTGCCATTATCTGTAACGGTTCCTGGATGTCCTCAGAATTCGAGGAAGCATCCAAAGACAAATGGAGCAACGGATTTGACGGTGCAAATGTAAAAGCAACAATCTATCCTGGGGACGTTGCGCTGGTAAATCCGAGGATCTATGGAGAATTCTGGGTGGCGAATACAGCATCTGAGGAAGAAAAAGAACTGGCATGTGCATTTTTGGAATTCCGGGATTCCCAGGAAGAGATTGAAGCGTTGATGCTGGCAGAAGGAGGCGTGGCACCTTCGATTACATATTCAGAAGAATTCAAGAAAAAACAGGAAGAAACACCGATTTTATCCCAGCTATCTGCAAGTATTACCGACAATACAAAGTATGCGGTATCACTCTATGATGTTATGCCCTCTTCCGTTGCTGATATTGAATTTGGCAAATTACTGCCTAAATTAGCGGATCAGTCTCTAACACCGGAACAGTTTTGCCGGGAATTAACGAAGAAAGCAGAAGAGGCCAAGTAGACAGCAGCATAAAATCAGGGTAGGAGGAGAAGCATCCAATGAAAAAAGTACAGGTCAGTAAATTGGAAAAAAGAAATTATAAATGGATTTACTTATTTTTATTACCTTCAATTCTTATATTTTTGTTTTTTTATCTTTCGCCCATCGTAACGGTATTTGTAACTTCCTTTACAAAGTGGGATGGTTTTAACAGCCCTGTATTTACCGGATTGGATAATTACAAGCAGATGATTGGTAGTGATACTTTCCGGATTGCATTAAAAAATCTGCTGCTCTGGTCAATTATAGCCGGTACAATGCATGTGGGGTTTGGCGTTCTGGTAGCATTTATCCTTTTCCAAAAGCCTTTTGGCTGGAAGATAACCAGAACTGTGTTCATGATTCCAAATGTTATATCCGCTGCAGCGTGGGCATTGATCTATAAGTTTATCTTTAATAACGATATGGGTATTTTAAATAATATCATCCGTAAATTTGATCCCGACTTTGGGGTGCAGTGGTTTTATCAGTCACCCTATGCCTTTTGGGCGGTAACATTAACCTGGCTGTTTTATGCGGTAATCGTAACCCTTGTCGTATTAAATGACTTAATGGCAATACCTGAGGAATTGAACGAGGCAGCCCGGGTAGACGGAGCTTCCAAATGGCAGATCATTACCAGAATTCATCTGCCCCTTTGCCGCAATGCGATAGGAACGGGAATCATCTGCTCCATTACTTCACGAATAGCCATGTATGAACAGATCGCCCTGACAACGGCGGGAGGACCGGGGGATGACACCATGAATCTTCCCATTATATTAGTAAAATCAATCAGCGATATGAAATATGGTTATGCCAATGCCAACGGTGTGGTCATGTTTTTATTGGGACTATTGATACTGGCGTTGGTAAACAGGGCATTTCACATGAATGAAAGCGCATATTAAGGAGGGAAATCATGAAACAGGTAAAAAAAGTTCTTGTAAAGATATTTGAATATGGAATATTGATTTTTACAATCATCGTTTCTGTATTTCCGATCATATGGGTTATTATGTCTGCATTTAAAACCAATGCACAGATCCTGGGGAGTCCCTTTTCCCTGCCCACCAGTATTAGCTTTGACGCATTTAGCTATTTATTTGAAAAATATAATTTCTTAAGATATGCGTTAAACTCACTGTTGATCTGTATAACTTCAACCGGTTTATCCCTTATTATTTTTGCTATGGGAGGATATGTAATTGCTAAATATAAATTCCCCGGGAGAAATTTTATTTTTGCCCTGTTTACCATTACCTTATTGGTACCGGCCCAGTCCAAGGCACAGCCGATCTTTTCTTTGATCATGAATTTAAACTTATACGACAATATTTGGGGAGTAGCTCTGGTGTACCTCTCAGCCGGACTTGCCATGTCTATGTTTATATTAAAATCTACGTTTATGTCAATTCCGAAGTCTCTGGATGAAGCAGCAGCGATTGAGGGGGCCGGATTCTTCACTGTATTCTGGAGAATTAATCTGCCGCTGGCTAAAAGCGGGCTGGCGACGGCAGGAATATTGATGTTCTTAAATAACTGGAATGAGTATTTTTATGCTTCCCTGCTTACTTCCTCGGATTTAAACAGGACCTTACCCCTGGCACTGCAGTTTTTCAACGAAGCATTCTCTTATGATTATACCAAGCTCTTTGCCGCACTTACGGTAGTTGTGCTCCCGGGAATTATTCTTTATGCATTTGCGCAGGAACAGGTACAGGAGAGTATTGCGGCATCCGGGGTGAAAGGATGATCAGACAAATAAGCAATACCAAATGAGCAATACCAAATATGCAATACCAAATAAGTAATACTAAATAAGTAAGCCAATACAAATACAGGAGACAGACAACTTATGAAATTCGATATCAATACAGTACCATTCAGCTGCTACGGATCTTATCTGGCATTTTCTTACCCAAGAGATGGGGAAGGCATTTATCAGGATCATCTGGCGCTGCGCATCCTTTATGGCATGTTTAATGAACAGGAGACATACCCCATTGTGATGCTGAATCAGGAGGGGGAGCCGGTTGTGGGCGACATAGAAGCCACGCCTGCCCAGCTAAAGGTAAGCGCCGGCGGCAAGGGCTATCAAATGTGTTTTCAAAATGAAGATACCGTACATGTAAAGGGCAGTACGGGTATTATGATTACAAAGACGAAAATGTTCGGTTTAATGTGTGACCGTGTTATGCACCATGAAACAGGCAGCTGGGAAATAGCTGGAAATGATGCATCTGTTATTATTGAAATGATCAGGGGATGTATCAGTGATGATTCCGTGTGGTCCGAGGAAGGTACAAGATGTGAAAACATAAAAGTGCTGATCCATCCCGATGATACAGGTGAATTCCAACTGAAATTAACGCTGGCAGGATTAAGTTACCGCAAACCGGAGCCTCTAACTTATAAAGAGAATCTGCAGAATGCAGAAGAGACATTCGAAGATTTTAAAAAGCATTTTCATACAGGCATTGATAAGTACAAGGAATCTATGGAATTGGCTGCATATATCAGCTGGCACAGTGTCGTTAAGCAGGAAGGATATGTGAAATATCCGGTAATGTTAATGACAAAAAATAAAATGAATATGGTTTGGAGCTGGGATTATACATTCAATGCCCTTGCCATGATGGATAAAGATCCAAATCTTGCGTATGATCAATTTCTGGCGATAGCCGAAATGCAGGAAAAGGATGGTTCCTACCCGGATGCATTTCATGCAAGAGCATATGTATGTACCTTTGTAAAGCCTCCGGTTCAGGGATTTATCCTGAAAAAAATGTTCAAAATTCAAAAACCCGGAATGGATACCATTGCAAAAATTTATGATTCTGTTGTCCGGTTTACAAGATGGTGGTTTGAATACAGAGGTACAGTAGACGGCATTCCGGTCTACCATCATGGAAATGATTCAGGATGGGACAACAGCACCGCTTTTCGCCTTGGAGTGCCGGTAAAATCGCCTGACCTTTCGGCGTGGCTGATTATACAGATGGATTTTCTGGCGGATACCGCAAAAGAATTAGGACGAATGGAGGAAGCAGATGCATGGAAGAAAAGAAGTGAAGAGTTGCTGGATAAAATGTTAACCCTTTTTGTGGAACATAATCATATGAAAGCGATCAAAGTACCGGAAAATAAAACCGTGGAATGCGATTCCCTTTTGCTGTATGTGCCGCTGATACTTGGGGAAAAGCTTCCATCTGAGATACGGGAAAGAATGCTGGAAGAACTTCTGAAAGAAAAGAATTTTATAACAGACTACGGCATAGCATCAGAACCGATTGACAGTCCCTATTTTGTGGAAGACGGATACTGGAGGGGGGCAATATGGCCGCCAACTGCCTATATCATGACGGAAGCCCTAATGGAAAATGGACGAAAAGAAGAGGCAATATTAAATGCAAGAAGATTTTGTGATATGTGTGCATCAGAGGGATTTTTTGAGAACTACAGTGCCATTGACGGACATGGTCTAAGAGATTCCGGGTTTACCTGGACGGCAAGTGTATTTATGATCTTGATCAGAGATTATCTGGATCTTTAACTGTCAGGTCATCCCACAATAGAGTCATAGGGAAAAAGTATCTCCATGACTCTATTTTAATTTGGATGTGATAGTAAAATTCTGACTTAATTAACCATAGCCATTGCACATTTTTCCCATTTTACTAGATTCTCCGGGTTATGCCCAATTGTACTAATGTCTTTTAAGATTAATTCATAAGAACAGTTATTTTTTGAGCATGCCCCTGTTAAGTGAGCCAGTTCTTTTTGTATCACTTGTAAATCCAATTGTGAAGAAGCAACGTTAGAAGGACTTGGTTTTGCAGATAGTACGTATTTACGCTGAATTATTTCAGCAGCAATATCAATATCTGCCCAAGGTGAGATAGATATTTTTCTGAGATTTGGTATCTGTTCTACAAGATCTATTTTGGTATGAAGCGGTTCACAGCATCCATAATAGTTTAAGCCAAAAGGTGCAAGGGAGCGTATCATATAATTAATATCAAATTCTTTATGCATATCAGGTGACGCACTTGCAAATATCTGAGCCGCTCCACGTCCCCACACATCACGGGCTCGAACATGATCTGGATCAAAGTCTTTTTTGGGAAGATCTGATGTAAGAGCGGAAGTACAGTGTATGGAAAGCTGTGAAGGTTCGAAGAGGTTCAATTCCTCATATTGGCGTATGGTATCCAAAGCAATGGATGTCATTTTCTCAATAATTGCATGCATAAATTCAGGTCTTTCCAGAAGATCCATCAGAAGATTTGCAGCACCCCGGTAGCGTACAATATCGTCCCAAGGGACTACATGATACTCCAGACCCTGCATGCGTACAGGAAGCGTGTCTTGGAAGACATCAGATAATAAGTCAAATTGTCTGATGGTCTCTCTGTAATCATAGGTAATGACAGGAGAATGAAGACGTTCCAACTGATCCACCGTTTCCAGATGATCAAAATATTCATGAGATACAATCTGGTTTTCTAATTCTGTGGCAATGGTATGTTCTTCCACATCTATGCCAATACCGCTGGAGTGTACAATTTTAGGAACTGAAAAATAATCAGGAAGTATCATATCTCCAGGAAAATGATTCCATTGGTAGAGGATCTGACGGAGGGTGCGTTCTACAGAACGCAGATAGGGGTTTGTGCAGGAAAGTTTCAGCGCATTCTCATGGTTAAATTCGTTCCAGGGAACCTCGTTTATCAGTACAATGGGACGTATGGGGGTCAGATCATTAACGGCAGTATGTAGTTTTTTCCTCTTTTCATTTACTGGATCAGCCATAGATTGTGCATATTGTTTGCCAAGCTCCTGTAAAATATAAATATCTTTATTCATTTCAAAAACTCCTTTCTACTAGATTTAGGTATCATCAAAGGTGATTTCTGAAAATCAGAAACTATTTTCAGAATTTAATTGGGAAAAGGTTATCTGTTTATCCAGAGCACCGTCAAAAATAATCATTCCATTTGACAACCGCAGAGTATAATGTATGATTTCCGGCTGCGGATATAACGTAATGCAGCAGGTTTTAGAAGTAATTACAACAGCTGAAATAATCCCTTCCGTCAGTGTGAAATGGTCCATGATAATCATTTCATCAGATGCAATAAGCTGCTTGTTATTCCTGTTGAGCATGAAACCATTTTTCGTACACAGATCATAGGAACTGCTGCCGACAAGAAAGCCTTCAATTGTGGAAGCGGGTGCATAAAAATTGCCAAATCTTATTCCGCCGTAAGGATGGACATAAATCAGTTCGCACATGGGAAGATAGGCGAGAAGTGCTCCCCAGGTATAAAATGGGTCTGCATTAAATTTGTCATCCCCGTCCCCGGTAATACAATTATAGTTCTCGTGTATATGACTTTCTTCATTCCACTCATTCATAAATAACTTCAGGCTTTTATCCGCAAACAGATAAGCAATGCGGTTAAATTCTTCCAGACAACTGTATTGTTTCAATCCCTCATACACGAGGAAATTCATGGGTCCCCAGATTCTGCCGCGCCAATAGTCCTGATCTGAAAAAGCGGAACAGCTTTTTGAAATACTGGGTATGACATATGTTCCCCAGAATTCGTTTTCATTTAGCAAGTGACCGTTTACCATTGCCTTCGCCTGTCCGGCAGACGGGATTCCAGCCAGCAGAGGATAAAAGTTAGTAGGGGAGAAACGATAATCTTTCTCACCGTTCCAATGAAGATTACAATACATGCCCGCATTGGGATCGTACATTTTTTGGTTCATTAATTCTTTCATGCGTTCAAATTCAGCATGATATAACTTTTCTTCGGTTAGGCGGCCGCAAACCCGGCTTATGAATGCAAGACATTTACAATCAAGAGCATAAAGGGAATTCAGCCCCACATCCGCAAGTTCCATCGTATTTGTTTTTTCGTTAAATACTACTTGATCATACATGGGACTATTGTCCAGACCAGATTCAAACATAGCACATGCCATGGTATTGCCATTATCAAAATACCCCTGTTCCGTTCCGCTCGGATTCGGATTCGATCCCCATTCTAATAACCCGTCATGATTCCCGTCCCGGTTTTCAAACCACCATTTATTCCAGCGAACCAGGGGTTCGTAATACCTTTCCAAAAGATTCTTATCCTGGAACTGCTGATAAAGCTTCAAAATGCAATAGGAGCCAACCGGGGGCTGGGAACGATCCGGACTGCCGCCTCTTTCGGAGCCGAAGTTCGGGATCATGCCATCTGATGTCATTTCCTGAAAGATAGCATCAATCTGCCAGCGTGGAAATTTTCGGCTGTATGTGGCACCCATCAGAGCAGAAAAGAAAGTATCCCATTCAAAAAGGACATAAGAGCCGAATCCTTTTCCGTTCTGTACACACCAGGCTCTGGATACCGGTGAGCAGATTCGTTCTTTTACGTGGTCATAGATGGTATTCCAACCCATCCCCTTTTGTAATGCGTCTGATACGCCGTCAAGCCACCCTCCAGAATGCGCAGAACTGGAGATACATTGCCTGCGTGCAGCATCCAGATGGAGGGCAATTAAATCGGGGTCGGTATTCATATTACAAGTGATATAAAATACTTGGTTTGATTCAACCAGTATTCCAGGCAGACTGGTATTGACTTTTACATGAGAAATAAAAGCAGCATTGGTCTTAATCATATAGTCCTTATTTTCGCTTCTGATGGAAAGGCCATCTTGTAATACTTCTACAGATCCCTTGTGCATCCACAATATAGATGCACAAAGAAAGAAGTAAATTTTTTCTTTCTTTTGCAGCGGTGTAACCCGGTAGGCAAAACAATCACCTGTTGATACGAATTCCAGACGGAAAGAAAAGTCCTGATAATTTAGATCAATATCAAAATAACTTCCGTCTTCTGCATGCAAACCAAAGCGTTTCACATTTTTATACATGTTCCCTTCATCCGCCTGATTCCTCCAAAGCATGCGATCCAGTAGAAATTTTTGTGTGCAGTCATAAATTCCGATGCGGACACTTGCCATATCGGGAAGATGGAGCACGGAGTTTAATTCTCCGGCACAATAGGTATTCCACATAGTTTTTCTCCTTTTTTCGTTTATTCCCGCGGGCAACGAGCCAAACGGACACGCTGGCGCGTCCATTTGGCGACTGCCGCGAG
>NZ_JAWYAJ010000187.1:0-5040 GCF_034124845.1 Robinsoniella sp. | reverse complement strand
TTGCAGAAGAAAAAGATGTGGTTCTGGCATACCGCGGAGAAGGAATGGCGTATATTGGACTGGGAGAATATGATAAGGCAGTAACGGCATTTAATTCAGCGCTTGAGCATGCAGGTGAAAAAATGGTGAAAACGATTAAAGACATTCGGCTCTACAAAGCGTCTGCACAGTTAAAATCAGAAGATTATGATGGTACCATAGAGACTTGCACTCAGATTCTAACCGCAGATGAAGACGGGGATGCATATTATATGCGGGGAACCTGTTATCTGCAAAAAGAGGATGAAGCGAAAGCAAAAGCAGATTTTGACAAAGCATCGGAACTGTCACCGGAGGACTATGATCTGTTTTGGAACATCTATGAAGCTTATAAAGAAAAAAACCTGTCAGCAAAAGGAGACGAATATCTGCAGAAGGCTTTAAACATCGGCGGAGAAAAAACAGAGGATTATTATCAGCGGGGACGCATATACTATTATCTGGAGAACTATGAAAAAGCAAAAGAAGAGCTGATAAAGCCGGTTGAGGATAAGGACAAGGCATCTGCGCTGCTTCTTGGTAAAGTCTATTTAAAACTGGAGGATTCCAAGCTTGCCAGAAACGTATATCAGCAGTATCTGCAGGATTTTGGTGAAGCGCCCGAGGCATATAATGGAATCGCCCTGTGTGATCTGGCAGATAATGCCCCCGATGCTGCAATTGCAACGATCCAAAAGGGACTGGCTCTGAATGGAGAGACTGGTAAGCAGGACCTGTTCTATAATGAGATTGTGGCATATGAGCGAAAGAAGGATTTCCAGACTGCAAAGGACAAGGCAAAAGCATATATAGCAAAATACCCAAATGATGCGGCAGGCAAGAAAGAATATGACTTCCTGTCCACACGTTAACAGGAGAGAATATGACGGATTTATTTGAAATGGAAGAGTTAGAAGAAAAAGTGATATTGGTAGGCGTCAGCACGTCTGATGACGATGATACACAGGAATCCCTGGATGAATTAAAAGACTTGGTTTCCACGGCGGGAGCCGTAACGGTGGGGCGTATCATCCAGAACCGGGAACAGGTCCATCCGGGCACTTATATCGGAAAAGGAAAAATCCAGGAACTGCGGGAAATGGCTTATGAACTTTCTGCAACCGGGGTGATCTGCGACGATGAACTTTCACCTGCGCAGCTTCGGAATCTGGAGCAGGAACTGGATATGAAAGTTATGGACAGAACCCTGATCATACTGGACATCTTCGCTGCAAGGGCGTCTACAAGCGAAGGGAAGATTCAGGTGGAGCTTGCGCAGTTAAAGTACCGTTTGGCGCGTCTGGTAGGGCTTAGAAGCTCGCTGTCCCGTCTTGGAGGCGGTATAGGTACCAGAGGACCAGGTGAAAAGAAGCTGGAGATGGACCGGCGTCTGATCAAAGACAGTATTGCCCAGCTGGGCCGTGAGCTTGCGGACGTAAAGCGGCACCGTGAAGTGGTGCGCATGAAGCGGAGCAAGAACCAGACCCTGGTTGCTGCGATTGTTGGATACACCAATGCAGGGAAATCCACCCTATTGAATCATCTTACAGATGCACAGGTACTGGAAGAGGACAAGCTGTTTGCAACCCTTGATCCCACTACCAGGATGCTTGCTTTAAACGGCGGACAGGAGATTTTGCTGACGGATACGGTAGGATTCATACGAAAGCTTCCACATCATTTGATCGAGGCGTTTCGCAGTACACTGGAGGAGGCAAAATATGCCGACATAATCCTGCATGTGGTAGATGCGTCAAATCCACAGATGGAAAAGCAGATGTATGTTGTTTATGAAACATTGGCGAATCTGGGTGTCACAGATAAAACTGTGGTGACACTTTTTAATAAACAGGATAAGGTTACGGAAAAAGAAACCCTGCGTGATTTTAAGGCAGATAAAACTTTGTGCATTTCTGCCAAAACAGGAGACGGTCTGGATGAGCTGAAAAATATTTTAGAACAGATTCTCCAGGAAAAAAATATTTTGATCGAGCGTATCTATCCCTATGCTGATGCGGGTTTGATCCAGTTAATACGGAAATACGGACAGCTTCTGGAAGAAGATTACCGTGCAGAAGGGATTTATGTGAAAGCATATGTGCCTATGGAAATTTATGGAAATGTGACAGGTTGAGGCACAGGCTAAATACTGTAAAATAAAGGGAAAGTACTATATCTAGTGTTATGTGCCAAAAATAATACATAGATATGGTACTTTTTTGGCTTGACGGTAAATAATTTATTTGCTACAATAATTGCAGTCGCTCTTAAACGGGAAGACGAATGGAGCTTTTTTGACTGAAAATATATCATTTCCAGTTAGAACAATAGATGAGCTGATGTATGAGAATTGGAAGGAGCATGGGTATGTTTAGAGTAGTAAAGCGTGACGGGGAAGTAGCAGATTTTAATTTAGGGAAGATAAGTGATGCCATCACAAAGGCATTTGAAGCTTCACAAAAGGAATTTAATGAGGATATGACAAGTCTTCTGGGCCTTCGTGTGACAGCCGACTTCCAGGGGAAGATTAAAGATGGGGTCATCGATGTAGAAAGTATTCAGGACAGTGTGGAAAACGTGCTTGTCCAGGCAGGATACGGAGATGTGGCAAAGGCATATATCTTATATCGGAAACAGCGGGAAAAAATCCGCAATATGAAATCTACGATCCTGGATTACAAAGAAATTGTCAACAGCTACGTAAAGGTAGAGGATTGGCGTGTAAAAGAAAATTCTACTGTTACATATTCCGTCGGAGGTCTCATCCTGAGCAACTCAGGTGCCGTTACGGCAAATTACTGGCTGTCTGAGATTTATGATGAAGAAATCGCGGAAGCACATAGAAATGCAGACGTCCACATTCATGACTTGTCAATGCTGACCGGATATTGTGCAGGCTGGTCCTTAAAGCAGCTGATCCAGGAAGGTCTGGGAGGAATCAAAGGGAAGATTACTTCGGCACCGGCAAAGCATTTATCCGTACTCTGTAATCAGATGGTGAATTTCCTTGGGATTATGCAGAATGAGTGGGCAGGTGCACAGGCATTTTCTTCATTTGATACCTATCTGGCACCGTTTGCAAAGGCAGACAAACTGAATTACCGGGAAGTGAAAAAATGTATCGAGTCTTTCATTTATGGTGTAAATACACCCAGCAGATGGGGAACCCAGGCACCATTTTCCAATATTACACTTGACTGGACTGTTCCGGGCGACCTGGCGGAACTTCCGGCAATTGTAGGCGGAAAGGAAATGGATTTCTGCTACAAAGACTGTAAAAAAGAGATGGATATGATCAATAAGGCATTTATTGAGACTATGATTGAAGGAGATGCAAACGGAAGAGGATTCCAGTATCCGATCCCAACATATTCTATCACCCGAGATTTTGACTGGTCTGACACGGAAAACAATAAATTGTTATTTGAGATGACATCTAAATATGGTACACCTTATTTTTCAAATTACATTAACAGCGATATGGAACCAAGTGACGTGAGAAGTATGTGCTGCCGTCTGCGTCTGGATCTTCGTGAACTGCGCAAGAAGACCGGTGGATTCTTCGGCTCAGGAGAAAGTACAGGCAGCGTAGGAGTAGTGACGATCAATATGCCTCGTATTGCATATCTGGCAAGCAACAAAGAAGACTTTTATAAGCGTCTGGACCGTATGATGGATATTTCCGCACGTTCCTTAAAGATCAAGAGAGATGTCATAACGAAACTTCTGGACGAAGGGCTGTATCCATATACGAAACGTTACCTGGGAGACTTCAGCAATCATTTTTCAACTATCGGGTTAATCGGTATGAACGAAGTTGGTTTAAATGCAAGATGGCTTGGCAGGGATCTATCCGATGATAAGACGCAGCAGTTTACAAAAGAAGTGTTAAATTATATGAGAAACCGTCTGATCATTTATCAGGAGGAATACGGCGATTTATATAATCTGGAGGCTACACCTGCTGAATCTACAACATATCGTCTTGCAAAACATGACAGAAAACGCTGGCCGGATATAAAAACTGCAGGCAAAGACGGAGATACTCCGTACTATACCAACAGTTCTCATTTGCCGGTAGATTATACACCTGATATTTTTGAAGCGCTGGATATACAGGATGAACTACAGACCCTGTATACATCAGGAACAGTATTCCATGCATTCCTTGGCGAGAAGCTTCCGGACTGGAAAGCAGCGGCTGCATTGGTACGCAAGATCGCAGAAAATTATAAGCTGCCTTATTATACGCTTTCACCGACATATTCCGTATGTAAGAATCATGGTTACATTGCAGGGGAGCATTTTGTATGCCCGGAATGCGGAGAGACAGCTGAGGTATACAGCCGTATTACAGGGTATTACCGTCCGGTTCAGAACTGGAACGATGGGAAGACCCAGGAATATAAAAACCGCCAGTTATACGATGTCGATCAATCTTGTCTGCACAAGGTTCATAGCAGCATTGTTACCATATCTAAAGACGATGTAAAGGTAGAACCCGGCAAGGGGATTAAATATCTGTTTACCACAAAGACCTGTCCAAACTGTAAGATTGCAAAGGAAATGCTGGGAAATGAGCATTACGTCGTGATCGATGCAGAAGAAAATCAGGAATTGGTACAGAAATTTGGAGTTATGCAGGCACCTACACTGGTTGTGGTAGAAGGTGATAAGGCTAAAAAATATGTGAATGCGTCCAATATTAAAAAGTATGTAGATACAAATCAATAGAGTTTTTAAAACTTTAGTTGAAATAACGGAAAGCGCCGCTAGTGCCGGGCGGCACTAGCTGCGCTTTTATATGGATAAAAGGAGGCGAAAAAGAATAGGGTTGTTATACTAATACTTAGTACAACAACCCTATTCCGGTTTCGCAAGATTAACCGAAATTACATTTTTTCAACGTTAGCTGCCTGCATTCCGCGAGCGCCTTCTGTTAAATCATAAGAAACTGCCTGACCTTCTTCAAGAGATTTGAAGCCGTCTCCCTGGATAGCTGAGAAATGTACGAATACATCT
>NZ_JAWYAJ010000186.1:0-23295 GCF_034124845.1 Robinsoniella sp. | reverse complement strand
CGATGACGAAATCAAGATTACCCTGCTGATTCTCGCTGAAAGTGTAGCGGAGCGTATGCGGGCTGAGCATTTTTATTGCCGCACCGTACAGATCAGCATTCGGGATAATACATTATTTGCTTATGAAAGACAGGGGCGGCTGCATTCTCCTACCTGTACCGCACAGGAAATATTTGAGAAAGCCTACGAATTATATTGTAAAAACAGACCTGCAAATCCGGTGAGAAGCCTGGGTGTGAGGGCATGTAATCTTATGCTGTTGGAATTTCAGCAGCTCTCCTTTCTGGAGGAAGCAGTGAAAAGGCAGAAACAGGAAGATTTGGAACGCTCCATAGATTCCATCAGAAAACGGTTTGGACATTTTGCCGTTCAAAGAGGAATCATGCTGACAGATAAGGTTTTATCCAACCTGGATCCGGTGGCGGAACACACTATTTATCCGGAATCGTTCCTGAAAAGCAAGTAAATGAGGAGACCTATGACAAGGAAAATATTTGTAGAAGTAACTGCACGCTTTGGAACTGACGGTACGATTACACCGCTGAATATCCTGTGGGAAGATGGGCATATATATACCATCGACAAAATCATTGATATCCGGCGTGCTGCGTCACTGAAAGCCGGAGGCCAGGGGATGCGCTATACCGTATCCATCGGTGGCCGCAATGCCTATCTGTTTTACGAAAATCCAAATTGGTTTGTGGAGGGAAAATTTTAATGTGTGGAAGATATAGTTTATTTACGGAAGAGGACAACCGGGAGATAATGAGAATTGTGCAGAATATCACTGCCAGATACCCGGAAAATAATATGAAACGAGGCGAAATATTTCCTACAAATACAGTACCTGTGTTAAAAGCAGAAAACAGTCAGATCGCGGCTGACCTTTCCATCTGGGGCTTTCCCAACTTCCGAACAAAGGGCGTCATTATCAATGCCCGGTCTGAAACCGCTGATGAAAAAAGAACCTTTCGGGAAAGTCTCCATTCCAGAAGATGTGTAATACCAAGCACAGGCTTCTATGAATGGTCCCAGGATGGCACCAAAACGAAATACCGGTTTACCCTGCCCGGGCAGAATACCCTTTATATGGCTGGTATCTTCAACGAGTTTAAAGGAGAGCCGCGATTTGTCATTTTGACTACCGAAGCAAATAATTCCATGGCGGACATTCATAACCGCATGCCTGTAATTCTCCCCAGGAATAAAATAGAGGACTGGATTTTAACAGAAGAATTCGCGGTCCCCTATCTGCATGCAGTGATGCCGCCTTTAGACAGGTCACCGGAAGAAAGGGTGACTGCGGGAAAATAAAGTGTAATCCGGAATCCTTCGCCATAGTTTTTTGCAATTTCTACCCTTCCATGATGCACTTCCATAACCTGACGCACAATTAATAAACCCAGACCATGGCGCTGGGTCTTCAGGTTGCTGTCACAGAGCATGTAATGAGGGGTCTTTGCCAGATAATCATATCGTTCAGCCGTAATTCCTTTCCCGTTATCGGTTACGCTGATGCAAATTTCGGACTCCCCGCAGAATACATGGATTTGAATCCCACACCCCTTGGGATTGTGGATTATTGCATTATTAATTAAATTACCCATGGCTCTGTCAAGTAATTCTGCATCCCCGTTCAGGCAGACTTCTTCCCCTATTTCTTCAAATGTGAAGTCAACAGTGTAATTGTCCGGTATTCCATCATTCAGGTACCCTGCCATTATTTTTCGAAGCATAGGAACCGGATGCAGCAACACCAGTTTGGAGGGCTGCATGTTATATTCCAGCTTAGATGCCAGATTCAAATCATTTACCAGCTGCCGGATACGTGTGCTGTTCTTAGAAATAACAGAAGCCCATCCCCTCTCTTTCTCTGCTAATCCTGGCGCATCTTCCAGCTTCCGTGCATATCCCATAATCAGAGAAAGAGGGGTCCGGATATCGTGGGAGACACCTGCGATCCAGTTTGCCCGGGCAGTCTCTTTCTTTTTCAGTGCCCTGTCTTTTTCCTGCATCACTGCAGACACTTCATTAATACTCCTGGCAACTGATTCCAAAACCCCAGTTTCCGGTATAAGCTCTGATTTTCCCCGGGGAAGTTCCTCGATTTGATTTACCAGCGGCGTGATGGAGCGCTGCAGTTTTTTATTGGTTACATAATAGACCCCAAAGAGAAATAAAAAATCTCCCGCTGCCATAATCAAAGCAGCCAATGGTACTTTTTGAACCATCTGAACAGGCAGGTAATTGGAAATCTTCATGTAGCTGTTCTTAGGATAGCCCAGTACTAAGAGATGATCTCCCATAACCTGTGTGAATACCGGATAATCCTTCAGGTGGTCCTTTGCAAACAAAGCGATGTCCGCCAGAGAATACTGCAGGGAAATTTCAGGCGGAAGACCGCTGCTCCATATGACTTTGCCCACAGGATCAATTACCATCCCCCAGATTCCGTGTTTCTTCAGATATTCCTGATCATTTTCCGGGACGGTAACCCCTTGATCTGACAAGATCAGACCGCTTGATATCCTCTCCAATACCGGAACGGGTGCCGCTTCGTTGGCTGCATGATAATCTTTCATAATGAAGAAAAAATAGATACCTGCATTTAGCAAGAGTATGATTGGAATTATCAGGCAGAGAATCAGAAAAAATCGTTTGAATATCTTCGTAATTCCTTTCATGTTTACCTCCTGTCCTGCACAATTAATTTATATCCCAGTCCTTTAACCGTTAGCAGAGATTCCGGCTTTGAGGGAACCCGCTCAATTTTTTCCCGAATCCGTCTAATGTGAGCAATCAGTGGCTTTTCATAGCCAAAGATATTATCTCCCCAGGCAGCTTCGCAGAGCGCATCTATCGTGAGAATGCGGTTTGCATTTAGAAGAAGCGCTTTTAGAATCTCATATTCCTTTGCTGTGAGGGCAATATGTTCCCCCTCCTTAACCACCTCTGCCTTCTGAAAATCAATGCTGCAGCCTGCCAGATTTACCAGGGGATTCTCCGACTTGTAACAGCGGCGCAGCATGGCTCTTATTTTCAGCAAAAAAGCCTCCGGCAGAAAGGGCTTTAGAATATAATCATCTGCCCCCAGGCTCAAACCTCTGATCTGATCCTGGTCTTCACTCTTTGCTGTAAGGAAAATCACCGGTATATGAAAACGTTTCATAATTACTTCCGCAATCTCATAACCATCCCCGTCAGGCAGCATGATATCCAAAATAGCCAGATCCGGTGAAATATGCCCCACCAGCTCTAAGGCAGTCCGAACAGTAGTTGCCGCAGATATATTTATATATCCGTCTTCCTTCAAAATCATCTGCAGAAACTCCAATAATTCCGGTTCATCGTCCACCAATAAAATTTGCTTTGTATTTAAATAAGTATCGTCCATATCCCCACTCCTTTTCTTATCTGCATTATACTATATTATTTCAAAAAAAACGCAAAACGAAGGAAAAAGTAATCTAAAAGTAATCCTGAGAGAATCCTGGCGTCATCCTGTATTGCTATACTGAAATTAATCAACAGGAAAGGAGCACTACAATATGAACAACTACATCATTGAAACAAAAGAACTGACGAAACGCTACAAAGATTTTACATCCCTGACAAACTTAAACCTCCATGTAAAAAGAGGAAGTATCTACGGCTTCTTAGGTCCCAATGGAGCCGGGAAATCTACCACTATGAAGATACTGTTAGGACTTATCAAACCCACCGGTGGAAACTTTATGATCAATGGAAAAATGTTTCCAAAGGACCGGGCAGCAATCCTGAAAGATATCGGTTCCATGATCGAATCACCATCCTTCTATGCCAACCTGACCGGGGAAGAAAATCTGGAACTGATCCGCCTCGTGCTGCATCTCCCCAGACAGTCCGTTTCGGATGCACTGGAACTGGTGAACCTCACCGAGTTTAAGGACCGTCCCGCCAAAAAATATTCTCTGGGTATGAAACAGCGTCTGGGGATTGCATCTGCTCTGATTGGACATCCTCCCATTTTAATTCTGGATGAGCCTACAAACGGTTTAGACCCTGTTGGTATCCACGAAATCCGATCCTTGATACGCTCCCTCCCCCGTAAGCTGGGCTGCACCATTTTAATTTCTTCACATTTACTTTCGGAAATAGAGCTTGTGGCGGATGACATCGGTATTCTGAATCACGGGCATCTGCTATTTGAAGGAGGTTTGGAAGATTTACGAAAGCAGGCATTTCAGAACGGTTATGCGGCAGACAACCTGGAAGAAATGTTCCTGGAAATGATCGACGAAGATAACCAGATACGAAAGGGGCGGCATTGATGGGAAGGAACATAATCGCTATTGAAAAAAGGAAGCTGAAACGGACCTGTTATTTTTTAATCATGCTGTCCGCCGGATTCATAGGCGGCGGATATGCATTTGCCTTCTTCGCAGTTCAAAAAGATGTGATACTGCATCTGCCTCTGGATCCGGCAGCGGGACTGCTCACCCAGTCCTATGGTCTGATTTCCCTGGTGAATTTATTTGCTGTTATCGTCGGCGCCTGTACATTATTCCATACAGAGTATGCTTCCGAAGGCATAAAGAAGATGGCAGCTCTGCCCGTTAGTATCATGCGTATCTATACCGGGAAAACCGTGATATATCTTTTTACGATATTCTCTGCCCTTATCATGGAAACTGCCGGTCTGATTCTGACAGCGCAAATCTTTCTTCCGGCAGAGACAAATGCTGTTGGGCAGATTGTTTTGTTTATGGGTAGCGTATTCCTCCTGACTGTCCCTGGTGCACTGCTGATGCTTCTTATATCAGCATTAAACAGCAATATGTGGATCACCATTGGAGTTGGTGTTGCCGGACTTTTCAGTGCTCTGGGTTATGGGGCACTGGGCGGAAATACTGCATTTTTAATCAACCCTTTTTCACTGATTATATATCCGGCAGTCCATATGGATGGTTATATACCAGGCTGGATCATAGGAATTGCCATAGCGGAAAGTGCCGTGATCTTGATCATATCAACGATTTTACTGAAACGAAAGGAGTGGGTCTAAATGAAATTTACGGATTTAATGAAAATAGAATTTATGAAAATCAGGCGTTCCAAAATTATACTAATCTTGATGATACCTGCGTTATTGGTCATTATTACGGGCATGGCATCCATATCCGCCTATATTGGTCAACAGCCCGGTCATGCCTGGGAAATGATGTTTGTGCAGAGTTCTCTGATGTACGGCTATTACTTAATGCCCTTAAGCCTGGTGGTGATTTGTACCATGATGCTGCAGAGGGAATATGGGGGAAGAGGCATCATTAAAACACTTACCCTGCCAATCAATCCCCAAAAAGTCTCTCTGGCTAAAATGACTATGATCTTCATCCTGCTGTTTACAGAACTTCTCCTGTACTTTATGCTTTTTATAGCTGCCGGAATCATAACCGGACTGGCTGCAGGCATTGAAATAGCTACCCCCATAGGATATCTGTTGATCTGGTGTATCAAACTGTTTTTGTCAGCAGTTCCAATGGCAGCAGTGTTCTGGCTCTTGTGCGTCTCTCTGGTAAAACCAATCCTGACACTTGCCGTAAGTCTGGTTTTGATCCTGCCGGGAATCTTAATTTCCAACATTCCCGTTCTAAAGCTTCTCTACCCATTTAATTATCCGGGTGTTTTGGTTACCGAAGAATTAGGCAGGCTCTCCGGAAGCTTTGAAAGCGAAAATATGTTTATAATTTCATTAGCGGGCGTATTGATTACGGTAATTGCTGTCTGCATTTCCGGGAAGAAATTTGGGAGGGGTGCAGTGGAATGACCGCAGCCCGGGGACACCTGTTCTATTATCCCCATCATTCTATACAATCGTCCCATCCTGCTGCTGTATTCACCATATGTTTATCCCGAGGCATACAGTTGGAATATTGCTGCCTTCGCAGCTGTGCTTTCACTCGGAAAGAGACTTCTCTGGGGGCTGAATGGTTTCGTGATATAATCATCTCCCCCATTGGATAATCCCAATATCTTGTCGATATCATCATTTTTAGAAGATAAAAACAGGATGGAGCAATAAGAAAATTGCCGGATCTCCTTACACACCTCAATGCCGTCCAAATTCGGCAGCATTATATCAAGTATCACCACATCCGGTTCAAAACTATTACACAAATTCACCGCATCTCTGCCGTTATGTACTTTTTTTATATTTCGAAATCCATCCATGATAAGGACTTCTTCGATTAAATCGGTTATATCTTTTTCATCGTCAACCAATAAAATTTTACTATCCACTTTTCTTTTCTCCATAACTTCCAAATAAATACCAATCAGTTTTTAGTTACAGGCAAATAGATTTCATTAAAAATAATTAGATATGATAGAGGATTTTTACTAATCCAAACTCATTAAATAATAAAAATCTGCCTGCAAACATGACAATGATATAGATCACAGGCTCATATTTGAAATAATCGTTACGCTTAGGATTCCATTTCATTCTTTTATTCAGGATTGCGTATAACAAATATCCGATCACTGCACCTATTGTATTCATAATCAGGTCATCCACATCCGTCCTCCTGTGGTTGCACAATTGACTGATCTCTATCAACAGGGAAAAGCAAAATCCGAATAATACCATATAAGTTAGCTTTCCTGACTTTGGCGAAATAACCGGCAGAAAAAGCCCAAGCGGTACAAATAAAAGGATATTAAGCACATACCCCGTCAGATCTATATTCCCAGAAAATGGCAGCAGGTTAACCTCACCTGCACGCACTTCTATACCATACATCGTTAGATCAAACAGTGTTCCTGCCCCCGTCAGATAAAAGACCGCAAAAATATAGCAGGCAAAGAAGAACACCAATACAAAATGGCTTTTCGTTCCGTCAATGCCTTTTTGTTTATATCCCTTATATCTTATTATGCAGAAGATCATAAGCGGCGCCAGAACTGTCAGGAATTCATAGAGTTTTAAAATAATTTCATTCATTTCATTCCTCCTTGTAGAACGTGAAGGATTCCGATACCCCAACAGTCAGTTGGGTTCTGTCCCTCGCATTTTATGGTTAGTGGTTTTGGAAACGGTCATGAAGACATGACTAATATCAATATCATAACCTACAAACCTTAAACTAAGTTTTATTTTATCTTAATTAACCTTATTTTATGGAGGTGTAAGCGTGATATTTCTGAGGGAAACAAAAGATATACAAATAAGAGGTATAATTTTCCGTATTATACCCCTTAATCTCCCTGCCCATATGCAATTTTTATACTGCTTAGATAACTACAGGAACGATATTTTGGCTGCTTCCTTCTGTGCCGTGCGGTGATAAGTGACAGCCGGATATCCCAGAACCAGTGTTTCAACAACTTTGTTTTTCCGTTTTACACCAAGTGCCCTGCGCAGTGATAGTGACATGTTTGCAGCCATAGAGAAAAATCCGCTGTATAGCACTCCTAATCCGTTTGCCTCTGCCATAAGTGCCATATTTGAAGCGGCAAGTGCTCCGTTTATTTTATCCTCCGCCACAACCATAATTACAATCGGTGCCTCATGAAAGAAAAAGTGATCATCAATCTCTTTATTTTTAGCCACTGGATTCACCAGCCGGGCAAATGGCAGCAGTCTTTTAAATAAACGGACCGCCATTTTTTCAAATCGCTCCATGTTGTCCTTTAACACGATATATGAAACATCCTGGGCATTTTCCCCGCTGGGGGTCAGGCGTCCCGCCTCGATAATCTGCGCCGTCACTTCCTGCGTTACCGATTGCTTTTTAAACTGCCTGATGCTCCTTCTGGTCCTGAGGGCATCCATTAATTGCTGCGGATCTAATATGACAGACTTTTTAATTTCCACCGGCGGTTCCTTAAAACCGGTCATAGAGACAGCCCCTTTGGGACAGACAGCAACGCAATGCCCGCATTTGATACACGCCTGGGATTTAATTACTGCTTTTTTATCTGTTATTGAAATATTGTCAGCAGGACAATCCCTCCTGCACATACCGCATCCGATACATTTTGCAAGATCTACCTGAATCCTATGCTCTTTCATTATTTACTTCCTTTCACTCAAATGTCTCAGGTACTTTTACCAGGTTATTCTTCCATAATGTAATGGCGGTGACGTCCTTTTGATGACTTCTTATATTCAATAGCCTCTGCCGGACATCCTGCGATACATGCCATGCAGTGAGTACAGTTTCCTTTCCAACGAGGCTTGCCGTTCACCATAATGATATTGTTTAAAGGACATCTCCTGGCACATTTTCCGCAGGAAATGCATGTACTTGATGCGGTGAAGCCCCTGTCATGTACCAGAAGGGGATAATACACACCATTAATCGGTCCGCTTAACATTTTATCACGAAGGGATATAATGGGATCCTGGAGTTTCTCCACCTTTTGAATCTGTACAGCAATTTTCCCGATTGCCAGTTTCGCAGCCTCTACGATATTTTTACACTCCTGTTCATCCGGCGTTTGGAACATCGCCACATAGTTTTCCGGCATTGGGATAGTGGCAATTCCATTGAACTGCATCTTCTTTTCTTTACAGATCTTCTTAACATATGCCATGGCATTTCCGCTGCTTCCACCGCAGGTAAGTACAAAATAAGCCTTTCCACTTCCTGCAAATTCCGTTTTGCGAATCCATTCTTCTACCACTTTGGGCATACGCCAGGCATAAGTCGGCGCTACAAACACAAGTGGCATTCTTGATTTAAAGGTATTTTCTTTGCCCTTTTTCAGGCAATCGTTAATAGAAATCATTTCATCACCGGTAGTTTCCGCAATGATCTTAGCCGCTAATTGGCTGTTTCCGGTCCCGCTAAAATAAAAAATCATATGCTCCTCCTCTTGACTTCTCTTCAAAATTTGAATATGATATAGATTGTATCACATTCATTCTTCCTGTCAACTGGCTAACCTGATACAAATTAAGGAGAAATGTTTCATGGACAAGAGAAAAATAGCAAATCAGTTAGTAAAAGACCGGCTTCTGTCCGCATTGGTTGCCCTCATGCAGTACAAAGACTGGTCCAAAATTACAGTTACCGAACTAATTAACGACTCTGGAGTGGCCCGGGCATCTTTTTACCGTAATTTTAAATCCATTGAAGAACTTGTTGAATACGGCCTCCAGCAAATGACCCTAAGCTACCACCAGGGAAGTCCATCCCCTGTGGAGGATTTCCACAATTGGGAGCTGATGCGGTACAAGTTCCGGTTTTACGGAGAACATGCGGCGCTCATCCTGGCATTCCACCGGGCAAAATCATCCATTTCCCTCCTCGATGTAGTCACCGACTGTGTGATCGACGCACATGGCGACATGCCCGCAAGTTCCATCTCCAAGTATGAACTTTATTATCATGCCGGAGCATTTTACAACATGGTATTGTGCTGGCTGGAGGGCGGAGCGAAAGAAACTCCGGAAGCGATGGCTGATGAATTTTTACGTATCACGAAAAATGGCTGAGTTTTGCTAATCTCTATCAAAAACAGCCAGCGCAACCTTCTGCGCTGACTATTTTGAACACATGGAAACCCCTTCAAATGAAAGTGTAATAATGGTACGATAAATATTCTCTTCGTAAGAGGTCTGCATGACACCATCGTATTTTAAAACAGCTGATTCAATATTTTTCAACCCGTACCCATGCAATGTTTTGTTTTCTTTTGCTGTATTCAGTTCCCCGCTGCTGTTGTAGTCCGGCTGGGGGCTGCTGTTTTCCAATTTGATAATCAGAATATTCTGTATTCGTCTGATCATCAGGAAAATAGAAGGAGAATCCGGCGCAGCCACATCTGCCATCCGCTCGCATGCCTCGATTGCATTGTCTAACAGATTTGAAAGAATCGTGCACAGGTCATTGGACCGGATATTGGTATTATGAGGAAATTCGATATTCATTTCCATCCGGATTCCTTTTTCTTTTGCTCTGGAATATCTGCTGTTTATAATATAATCTACCGTTTCATCTCCAATCCATATAACGGAAGCGATTTCTTTTAGCGGTTCACTTAGATTTTCAATATATTCTGCCATATCTGTGTCCCTGCTTTTATTAGCCATTTGCAGCATGATTTCTAAATGTCTGTGAAAGTCATGAAATAATTTTGCATTGACAGAATACGCCTGATTAAGGGCAGAATAGTTCTTTTCAAGCAGTTCTTTCTGCATATGAATCGTTGCAATATATTCCTTTTCTTTTTGATATCTGATATGGCTGTACGCCAGGGATATCCGTAAATAAAGCACCGCAAGCAATATTCCCCATATAACAAACACGGCAGACTTTTCTTCTATGGAAAAGGTCCGGAAGCTTAAAAATGCAATGCCCATAAAACCAACAACCGGCGTTCCCCAGATCGAATTATAGTACGGTTTTATTTCTTTTAATATGCGCTTAATGCCCGGATACACCAGCATCCAGATAAGAAACGGAACTTTTACGCAAATCCAGATGCCTGCGCACACTACAATTGGTAATTGTAAAAATTCTAATAATAACAGCCAGACCATCGTATCAAACAAATAAATTATACAAAGGCAAAAACAAGTGGATGAGACCAATAGTTTCAGATTTGCCGATAAAAAATATTTGCCTATCCCGGCAGCTGCAATAACAAGGATGACCTGTTCAACTGCATAGACCTGAAATATTTTTCCAAAAATGCATAAGCACGCCGAAAGCCCTGCACTAACTGCACATTTTTGAAAAGAAATAACCCTCTTTCTTTCCTCCGAAAGCAGAACCTCATTCCAACTGAGACACAGCACTATATTTATAAATAAAATCAGAAACTTTAGTAAGAAACTCATCATATACGTTTCCCCCAATATGAATTCAGCGCAACTTTCACCCCCTGCAAATGGGATCTGCTGATCGGTAATTCAATTTGATTTTTTAGATAGATCATACTGTTTTTTATTTGCGTTACCTGTATGAGGTTCACGATACATCCCCGTTCTATAAATATAAATTCTTCCGCATCCAGTTCTTCCAGGACATTCTGAAGACTTTTCCTCACCTTTATCACTCCGTGAAAAGTAGTGATCGCAGAGTTTTTCCCATCTCTCTGAATGTACAGTATATCCTGAAAACTGACTTTCTCCATCCGATTCGCCGTGACTACCAGATAATTTTTATGATTCTCCAGCATAATTAATTTCAGAGCATCCGATACCGCATAGGTCAAACGTTTCTCCAGATCATCTTTGGGAACATACCGAAAGATTGACAGCTCAAAACTGTCTATGGCATATTTTATGTGAGAGGTAATGAAAATTACCCGCACATTTGGCAGCCTGGGTTTTATTGACTGGACAATATCCATTCCGCTGATGTTAGGCATCTCAATATCAAGCAGGATCAGGTCATAGAAAAAATCATCTTCCAGTATATCCGATAACAACATCTCTCCATTGGTATAGGTAAGAATATCTGCAATGCATTTCATCCTGCCGGTACATGCCTGTAAAATCTCCTTGTTTCTAAGGATAGAATCAGGCTCATCATCACAAATGGCTATTCGAACCAATCTTTTCACCTCCGGCTAATTCCCCCTGAACAATATGTCCAATCCTGACAGCAGCCTTGTCTGCAGATGCCGTTCCGTTGATTATGATATCAGCTTTCCACTTAGTAGGTTCTACATATTCATTATGGCGGTACCGGACCAGATCCAGATAAACTTCTGAGACTTCTTCAAATGTCCTACCCCATGACATGTTCCTTTTCAGTCTGCGGATGATTCTTTCGTCAGCAGGACAATCCACATAGAGTTTTAAATCAAGTAACTGATATATATTTTTCTCCCATAACGTCAGAAGCCCTTCTACGATAATTACATCACATTGACCGGAATCGATATAGCTTCGTATATCTGAATATACGCGCTTTAAATCCATCGTATCAGGATGGTTATCATCTGTATATTTTTTCCCGCTTACCGGTGCTTCAGAAACCGGTCGTTCATCCACCGGTTTAAAATAATCATCCAAATGTATATCTGCTGTATTGAATCCCTGTCTTTCCAGCAATTTCGAAAGGTGCTCACAAAAAGTGGACTTTCCTCCAGCAGTCCCCCCTGCTATACCAATTACATAACAAGTATCCATCCTCACATTATCCTCCTCTTTTCAAACAGTTCATCTCAAAAACTTGGCATATTATGAACAGCTCATAATATGCCAAGTTTTTGTTTTCTTCAGTATATTTCATTTTTAACGATAATTCCAGCACTATTTTTAATTTCCAGAATCTTCAGGATATCATTTAAATTGCTGATCGGATTACTAATAGGGTTACGCGTTACTGTTGAATTTCCACCATTGTAGAAAAAACGCCCATGTTAACCTTTGTTGCTTGCAGCAACGGTACCTTTTAAGTTAAAATAATACAGGAAAGAGAGGTATCCATCTATGTTTAGTGAAAATTTAAAAACAGCCAGAACCATAAAAGGACTTACACAAGCGGAACTTGCTGTCCGGCTGAATGTGGTTCGTCAGACAATCTCAAAATGGGAAAAAGGGCTTTCTGTTCCTGATGCAGAAATGCTGATCCATATAGCCGACCTTTTTGAGATTCCGGTAAGTGAATTATTAGGCGAAAAAAATTCAAAAAGAGTCTGGCGAAAATGATATTGCCGAACAGCTGTCCAGAATCAATGAGCAGCTTGCCATAAAAAACCGTCGTTCAAAACTACTGTTTAAAATTGTACTGGGTATCATTATCGGATTTGTTGTAATAAACATCCTCTTGATAATGGTAAGTGTCATTTCTTTTAACATCTATAAAAGCGAAGGAAAAATTACCGTGACATCTATATCTGAGCATGCTGAATCTGAGCTGGTAATTCCAGGTGAGTAAAGTGGAAATATTGGGACTATTGCTGTGCATTCACCACATTTACGATACTAAGCTTCTCAATCTTCTTCGATGGTGAAATCACCGCAATAAATGTCGTAATAGCAGAAGCTGCAATGGTAACCGCCAATACCAGTAACGGAGGCTGCCATTCTACTCCCCAGTTTTCCGTGACCATCATAGTAAACACCATTTTGTGGCATAACAGCCCCAAAACACAGCCTGCGATACTTCCTACTACAGCATAGGAGGCTGCTTCAGCCCAAACCATCCGCTTTAGCTGCCTGGCGCTCATTCCTACGGCCCGCATCATTCCATATTGATTCATCCGGCTGGAAACACTGCCATTTACGGTATTTACTATGTTCAGCAGCGCTACGAAAGCGATTATCATTAAGAAACCATACACAAACACCGACATTGACAGATAGGCTGCCTGCACATCCCGGTTTGCAATTCGTTTATCAAGCAGTGAAATCTGGTTTCCGGCTAATTCTCGAATTTTCTCATCCAGATCAGAGGGTGCATTTGCATTTACCTGTATATCAATAATGGTGTAATCGTCAGATCCGGTCAGTGCGGTAAAGGTTTTTTCAGAACAGATAACAGCCTGTTCCCCTGCTGCTCTGTCATATGGTGCATCTGCTAAGATGCCCGCCACACGCAATGAAGTTTCTCCCTTTGGCAGATTTACCAACATTGTGTCCCCAACATGCCAGTCCTGTTCTTCTGAGTATATAACCAGAACTCCGTCTCCATCCCTGGCATCTTCTATATTTCCCTCAATCAGCTGATCCTCTACCCAATCGAACTGATATTGCTCATGAGAAATCAGCATAGCGGTATTGACCTGCTCCCTGCCAGAAACCGGAATATCATATGCAAACATACGGCCATATGTCTTCTTGACACCTGCCAGTTCACTGATTTCTCCCGCAAGGTCATGCTTTATTGACGGAGCATTTTCTTCAGCCAGAACACTGATATCCGGGGCATAGGGCCGAAGAGGATTCAGTGCATGATTCATAAACGTGATCAGCACCGTAAAACACAAAAATAAAACAATGCTGATAGCAAATGATCCGGAAAGTAAAAATGTATTCTTACCGCTTTGAAATGCATGGTTTACCCCCATCCCGGTTTCCACGTGAAAAAGACGGGTATTTGCCGCTTTTCCTACTGTTTTCATCCCCCTTAGACTCCCTGTAAGCGCCGCCTGGGGCGAAACTCCCGCTGCTTTTTTACACGGAGCATTGGACGCCAGCATAACAGTGAGGAAACCAACTCCTGCCCCTGCAAGAAGTGCGGGCACACTGATCTGGAACAGCGGCATTTCTGCAAAAAATGCGGAATTGAAAAACTTAAGATAAGCTGCAGCCGCCCACATCATCAGTGTTCCCGCCAGTAAACCAATGGGAATTCCAACTACACACAGACGAAGCCCTTCCCGTCTCACATAACGTCTGACCTGCTTTTTCGTTGCTCCCAGACAGCGCATCATTCCAAAAAACTGCACCCGCTCTGTCACCCGCATCGTAAAGCTGCTTGAAATCATAAATGTACCTGCACAGAGAATCAGCACAAACAAAATACCTGCCACAAGGTAAAGCTGGTACATCCCACTGTCGTTTCCCTGGCCTAATAACCCAAGCAGTACCCGGTTGGTACCTACTTGATCTTTGGAAAGCCCATAATCTGTCTTTATTTCCTCTATCGCCTGACGTATGTTGGCACTCTTTTTGAACTGGATGTAATAAGCGCTATACACATTTTCAGATGGGAGATTCTGAATTCCAACCGTAGAAAAATAAACGCCATGCCGGTCAAAAGACTTTAGAGATACGAAATCACTGCTGATGCCCGTAATCTTAAACTTGCCCGATGATCCGTCTGCAAGAGTAATATCTACTGTATCTCCCACTGCATAACCCAGCTTCTGCATAGCCGACCTGTCCATCATAATTTCATCCAAAGCCTCAGGAAACCGCCCTTCGACTGCCTCCATATTCATCTCTCTGGACATAGCCTCATCCCCACCGGAAATCCGTACCTCCAAATCTCCGGTTCTCCCGCTTTCAATTTCGTATACCCAGCCGGAAACTGCCACATCCGGCCTGTTCCCGATCTGCTCTGCAATTTTGGGAGCCGGATTTGATACAACCGCATGGTAATTTCCATATGTCTTTATCTGTTCAATCATCTGTGTCTTTACGCTCATGTCTGCCATGCCGAAAACCGCTGCAACCAGCAAAACGGATACTGCAATACAGGTGATGGTTAAGCGATTTTTCTTTTTATGCACCTTTGCATATTCAGAAATCAATCCAAGATAGCTCTTCACTCTGCATACCCCCCTAAATCAGTAAGAATCCCATCCGAAACCCTTAGAACCCGGTCCGCCGTAGAGGCTATGCTGCGGTTATGGGTAATCATCAGAATTGTCTGGCTGTATCGCCTGGATGCCGACTTCAGCAGGGAAATAACCTCACTGCTGTTTTGCGTATCCAGGTTTCCCGTGGGCTCATCCGCCAGAATCAGCATCGGCCGGGTAATCAGTGCCCGCCCAATTGCAACACGCTGCTGCTGCCCCCCTGATAACTGGCTTGGCAAATGATTCCGCCTTTCTTTCAGAGACAAAACCGTCAGCAGCTCTTCCACATAAGCCTGGTCCGGCTTTTTATAATCCAAAAGCAGAGGAAATATCATATTTTGTTCTACCGTCAACTCCGGAATCAGGTTAAACGCCTGAAAAATAAATCCTATATTCCTCCGCCGGAAAATCGTAAGCTTTTCATCATCCATCTCCAGAATTTCTCTGCCGTCAATCTGAATACACCCAGAGGTTGGCGTGTCCAGCGCACCAATCATATTCAGCAGCGTACTTTTCCCTGATCCAGACTCGCCCACAACCGCAACAAACTGGCCCTTTGGAACGGAAAAAGATACATTTTTCAGCGCCTCTACTGCCGTCTCACCGCTTCCATAGGTTTTGTATAATTCTTTTACTTCTAATAAGTTCATTTAAATCCACCTTTCCAAAGCATGTTAAACAGGCTTTCATTCGATGGGTATAGCATAACATGATTAGCTTGCATATAGGTGACATTTAGATTACACATTTGTAAGATTCCTAGAGGTATTATATCTTCATATAAATCCTCAAATGCTGATATTTACTGGCTTTAGATACCCTGAGAATTATATAACATATTATGGCTGGTATATATTTACTTGGTGTAATGGTGTAAAATATGGTGTAAAAAGTCGTAGTTTTCTAATTTACACCATTTAGAGATCAATGATACCAGCCCGCAGCATATTATTCTCTACTCGATCTACATTTACATGGTTATAAACATCGTTTGTTATTTTTGAACTGCTATGTCCCATGAGATATTGTATAACCTTTAAGTCCATACCATCTTCTGCTTTTCTCGTACATCCAGTATGTCTTAATATATGGGCAGAAATATATTCTATTTTCAGATCAGATTTTACACTTTTATTATAGTTATTAACAAGAACTTTTAACGAACTATTAAAATTCGCACAGTTTGTTAGATTCCCCCGCTTACTGTAAAACAAAAAATCTGTGTAGCCATCAACTTCAAATTCTTTTGGTTTATTATTACTAATCTCTTTAACAATTTTATAAACCCTTTTTGACATAGGTATGGTTCGATTTCCGCAGTCAGACTTTGGAGGTGCTATGCTGTATTTTTTGTAAAATTTTAATTGGTGATCTATATTTATTCTCCGTTTCTTCATATCTATATCGCTAATAGTCAGTCCAGCAAATTCGCCAATTCTACACATTGTATCTAACAAAAAAACTATTTGCAAATACATTTGATAATCATTTTCTTTTGCAAAATTAATCAATCCTTCTTCCTGATCCCGTGTCAGAGCAAATCTTTTTTTTTCGTTACCACATATTTCATTAATACATCTTTTAACTGGGTTCTTTAATATCAGTTCATCATCCAGCGCCATATTGAAGACTGCATTCATTAATTTATTAAAAAATGTTATAGTTCCATAAGAAACTCCTTCGGATTGTAATCCTTTATATATTGCAATAATATCATTGCGTTTTATCTCATGAACTTTTTTATTTGCTTCTCTTTTGCTACGAATATGCTTGTTCCACATCCCCCTATAATTTCCGCAGGTTGACTCATTTAGTGATCGCCCTTTATATTTTTTCCGTATAATGTATTGATCAAACATATCGTTTAAAGTTATTTTACTATCGTAGATACCCTTCTCTAACTTCTTATTAATGACCGCTTCTTTTTCTCGTAAAGAAGTATCATCTCTTTTCCCCACAGGAACTCGGTCTGTAGGCACTAATTTCCAGCTATAAATAGTTTGTCTCTCACCTTTTAAATCAACATATCTATATTGATATTTTCCTTCCTTTCTTTGACTCTCCCCTGTTCTTAAAAGTCTTCCTTTCGAATCTTTACGTTTTTCAGACATTGTTCAAACTCCTTTCATAGTTTGAAAAGAGCTTTGATATGATGTCTTTATTCTATCATATTAAAGCCACTTACTCAACTATATAGCCTGAAGATTATCATTAAATTGTTCAAATTGTTTACGCTTTATCATCTTATGAGTACCCTTGCGTAGTACAAAATCACAATTAGGATTATTGGTTAATTCATCAAGCCTATTAATTCCTATGCCAGAATATGCAGCTGCTTCTTTAATTGTTAGATTCATTTTACACCAAAATGGAATCTCCTTGTAAACGTTTACTTTATCCATCTTTTTATCTCCTTTTATTCTATATTTATATGATTTATATAATAATACTCTGTCTTATCTTAAGTCAGTACTCCCGAATCCACCATTCCTAATTGCGAACACTTTATCATCTACCGTTATTCCATATTCAACAAAAATTCCCTGCATGAAAGCATCTCCCGCTTTCAGCTGTAGTATTTTACCCTCGTTAGTACAATTGGTTAATTTAGCAAAAATATGTCCTTCATTGTCGGAATAAAAGTAATCTCTGTCTATAATACCAACTGTATTATTCAGTTGAAGGCGGTATTTAAAACCCAATCCGCTTCTGGGATAACATGTTAGCACCCAATTCCCCTCCATCTCCACACGAATTCCCGTAGGTATTTTAACTGTGCGCCCTGGTGCCAGTGTAATATCCTTTGGCAGGTAGAAATCATATCCCGCAGAGCCAGTTGTGGCTCTTTTGGGAAGTTTGATCTCTTCATATAAATGTTTGATTTTTGAATCGGCAGCTGCGGGGTATTCTTCTAGATAATCTTTTTTAAACTGCTCATAACTTACTTTACTAAATTTGGCTATTCTCTGCATTTCTTTCTCCTTTTTTACTTAATCGCACTTACTCCATCCACAGCTTTTACATATATTACATCCACCTTCAAAGGCGAGTGGTTCACCGCATTGCGGGCATGGATTCATAAGATTCTTCTTTCTACTTTGTTTATCAGACTTTGGCTTTATATCATCATAATCCTCATTGATCTCATTGATAAACTCTTCATACATATCAGTCAACGCATTTCCAATAGCTACCGGGCAACAAGATCCTTTTGATGTATCCTTTTTTGTCGCTGACCTTACCGCATAAGAGGGACAGGAACCACAGCTCTTTAATTGATCTACAATAGAATAAATATCAATCCCGCCTCTGGCGCTCAGCGAAATCATACGTGACAGACCAATCATGAAATTATTGCAATTTCCTTGAGAACCTTTACTGAAGTATGTTTCCAATAAATCTCCTGTATCCTGATCAAAGAATGCTTCACAATGTAAAGTTCCGCATCCCGTTGTAAGAGTACGTTTTTTCCCTATGCAATTGTCATCTGCTTTTATAATCATCCCTCTTGGGAGAATCTGTTCAACACTTTTTTCTGCTGATCCAGCTTTACTTGGCGTTGTAAGTATCCCGGCACGTTTACATCCATCACGAAAGATTGTGACTCCTTTAAGACCTTTTTCCCAGGCATACATATATAGTTCTTCAACTTGTTTTACTGTAAAATTGTTAGGTACATTTACAGTTGAACTTATCGAAGCATCAATATGTTTTTGCCAGATTGATTGCATTTTAATTCTTTCATGATAATCAAGTGTTTGGGCAGTAACAAAATAATCAGGTAATTCACTAACATCTTTAAGATTAAATTTTTCCATGTAGTTTTTTACTATTGGCGTATATACTTTGTAGTACTCATCACGCCCATGCAATGACTCCGTTTTGCGTTCGTAGAAATTTGCATAGATTGGTTCAATCCCTCCTGAAACGCCCAGCATCGTTGATAGTGATCCAGTTGGAGCAATTGTCAACAACTGTGAATTTGCCATTCCAAACGCCAACACTCTATCTCTATTATCAGTGGAAGTGTGCCTTCTCCAATATGCTGACTGCATAATTGCATTTCGATTGTATTTGGGAAATATACCAAATTCTTCTGCCAAATTAGAAGACTCATCTATTGCTGCATATGCCATTTTTAATCCTATTAATTCACAAATTTCAATAGCATCTTTACTTCCATATCTCAATTCCATTTTAATTAGCATATCAGCCAACCCAAATATGCCTAATCCTATCTGTCTCCGATCCCTTACGGAATCTTTTTGTTCCTGTAGCGGATGTAGCGGGAGACCTTCGTCTAATACTTCATTTAATGCTTTCACAGATATACGTACTGTTTTTTCAAACTTTTCAAAGTCAAACACTTTATCTGCTTTTACAAACTCTGCCAGATTAATACTTCCCAGCAAACAGCTTCCTCCCGCTGGAAGAGGTTCTTCTGCGCCTCACACCATACGTAACAATCATATTTCGTATTGTGCGCTAGACTGTCGCACACTTGATAAACTTATACCAAGCCCCCTTCGCTCAGTCGTTCACGCTGTATTTAAACTTGCGCCCTGTAGAGTTATGATCCTCGTCCAAGTCAATCAGAAGGGGTTTTAAATCCGCACGTTTATATGGCTAACGGATTAGTTCCGGCGTAATGAAAATTATCGTCACAACTAAGCAAATTCCAGTTTTCTATCTTATCCCAAAATAACATCCCTGGTTCGGCATAATCCCAGTTCATCTCACAAATTTTATGGAATATTTCGTTGGCATCAATTTCTTTTATTATTGTTTCTCCCGTCTCTGCCCTGGTAAACGAAAGAGTAAATGGCTGCTTGTTTTTTACCGCTGCCATAAATTTATCCGTTATTCGTATTGAGATATTTGCTTTGGTAACTTTTTCTAAATCGGATTTGATACCAATAAACTCTTCTAAGTCTGGATGCTCACATGAAAGCGAAAGCATCAAAGCGCCCATTCGGACTATATCTTAACTATTCATAAATAGCCTTGGATACTAATGCGGTTATTAAGATACATCGCTGTATCTCCGCTAGTCTCTACACCTTCCTACTCTGTAGGCTCGGCACGGTATTGACAATCACTGCGATTGCTTTCACCGTTTTCTTCCAATTCAAGACGCAGCGCTTTAAATGTTAAATATTTTCTATTTAGGATAATAAATTTTTCATTTGGATATATATGCTGACAAAATTTTAATACATCTTTTTTGTTGGAAAATTCGAGTACAAAACATTTTTCTTTGCTCTTTGGTCTAATTGTCGTTGAAATATTCAATTTATTAATAAGATATTTCTGCACACCTTGCAATATTTTGAGTTGTGAAGTAAAAGAAACTTTTTGCCAAATCCTATTTTTATCTTTTCTTCTTCCCCAAGTAATGCATCCATCAGAATCAAACACTCCCTGAATTAAATATCTTTCCAAGTCGTCGCGAATTCTTGGGTAATGCCTATCGACTTTAAGATTACCACCAGTAAATTTCGTAATATCTTGTATTTTTTTTACAAGTCTTGCCCTTGGGAATCTTCTTGTGGATTTATTTAAAGTATGGTCATATCTTACTGTTCCATTAATAATTTTGGAAATGAATTCAACTACCTTTTTATCATACAATGAAACAGCTACTTCTGTATTGGTGTCTTGTTTAATACTTCCATCACATAATATAAATCCCAAAGTATATGCTTTTTCTTTACTATCGATTTTCTCAAATTTGAATGTACTCTTTTTTTTAAATTTTGATAACTCATTTAACTCATATTTATTAATCCAATAAGAAACTGTCCTATGATCCTTATCACATATTTTTTCAATGTCTCTTGTTGACATCCCTTCATTCAAATATTTCTCTAAAAAATTTTTATCCAAATTTACTCCTCCTACTTTTACACATTTCGATGGATAATATTAAATTATTTACGTCTTCCGTTTTGCCCTATCAAACCAGTTACCGTTGAATAAAGATCCATAAAAGACACTGCTCCCGATGTCTGTTTTGCTGTATTATTCACTTTAGAACCTCTCGGAGCTAAATTGCTTAAGTCAACGCCGCATCCACCACCATAAGAATAGGTACGTGCCAGGTTACTGGCGCACTCAAATATGGATTCAATATTATCTTCTGGTGGCGAAATAACATAGCAATTGGAGAGCGTCATCTTCATGCCCAGTTTATCCAATCCTCTATTCGAAAGAATACGTCCACCAAAAAGAAACTTCTTTTCTACGATCAGCCGGCGAATATGCTTATTACCACCCGAAACCCTGTCTAACCACTTGTCAAATGTTTCATTATTGAACTGGTATTTTTTACTCCATATATCTATACCTAATTTATTATCTTTACCTAACCAATCTTCTACTGTCAAATTAATACCTCCTTATTATTTGTTATTGCGCATTTATACATTGCAAATAATACAATGAAACAGCGATTTCATATTTGAATGAGCATCATTTCTTATCCCATCCCCTTTTGTGTTTCATCATTTCATTACTTACAATCCCTACGCCCTTTGATATTGCTTCTTGTATCGTACCTGCATTTAATATATGGTAATCCCATACAGCTTTTCTCTCATATTCTGAAAATTGCTCATTTTCCATAGCATACCTCTTCAAATATGATTCCAATCCTTCTCCTCGCTGTTCTGCTCTTCTTTTCCCTACCGACATCGGCATTCGGACATAAATGGTTACAAACTCATATAGATCTGCGCACCTTCTCTTTAAATCTTCCAAACCCTTTGGGTCAATGACATAGATATCACAATTATCGAGAGTCTTCTTTGTCGTAAAATACTCATATCCATTAATGCTTGTCCATGCTGCAATATCATTGGAATACTGATCTATTTCATCCTTCCGAATGAATATATGGTCGCTTTCTTCTGGCGTCTCATTTGTACGCATCGGTCTAGTTGTATAGGACTTTACCTGTTGCAAATTTAACTTTTGATATATTCCCTTAGCGATTGTTGTTTTCCCAGAGCAACTTCTTCCAATTAATAAAAATACTTTCTTCTTGTCCATATAAAACCTTTCATCGGCTCCAGCTTTTTGTTATATAGCCAGAGCCCCTTTAACTTACCTACTAACCGTATTCCCACAACTTAAGCATTCGTACCACATGTCCGTAAAACCTGGAAAATCCAAATCATACCTCTCCCTCATTGGATACATGACTCCTCCACATTTTTCACATGCTGGATGATTTGCTAACCAATCATCTTGTACCCGCTCCTCTTCCATCACTTCACCCCATATTTAGATATTTTTGTATAAAAATCATCTGCAACCGCCTTATCTGGAGTTAATATTTCTGCTTGTACTTCCTGCGACAAATCTGCAGAGAAAATTCCTATAATGCTTTTCCCGTCCAAAATATACCTGCCCGAATATACATTGACATCATCCTCATATGTACTGCAAAGCTTAACAAACTCCTGAGCTTTGCTTACTTCGTTTAAATTAATCTTCATTCCTCTATTCATTCTATTTCCTCCACTATTCTAAAATACATCCACATCTTGTACATTTTCTGGAATATACGGTTTCCTCTGATGGAAATCCGAAATACTCACCTCTGCTTTCCATGTGGCTGCTAATCGCAAGTTCTCCAAAACAACTTGGACACAATTCACTTTTTCTGCATATGCCGTCTATCTCATCTTTTAGGCTTGTTTTAAAATTCCCCTTCGTTACGTTCTCAAAAAGTTCCTTCATTATGTATAGACGCAAATTTTTGTCATCTAAAGTGTACATTTTTATTGCTTCTACAATCTCATACCCATATTCTATTTTTACCGCCCACTTTCTGCATATTAATAACATTCTACAATTGGGTCAATTTTACATTTCTTCCTTAGCTTATGTACAAATTTGTCAAAGCACTCCGGGCATAAGTCTAAATCCACTTTATCTCCGTCATATTGAGAACCATATCCGATTCTGCAATGCACTCCAAACTTAAAGTCCTTATCAATATCATCAAAATCTTTCCCGCACATATTGCATTTTATTTTTCCTTTT
>NZ_JAWYAJ010000185.1:0-2678 GCF_034124845.1 Robinsoniella sp. | reverse complement strand
TCAACATTCCTTTCGCTTCGCTCAAGGCACAAACAAATAATGAAAAAAGTTGTGCCTTTTTATTTTTTAAAGTTTTGTTTTATGTAATGAGAATACAATAGCAAAGATTCTGGACAAAAGCAATCTTTAATTTTGTTATTAAAATATGACATCTAGTTGTCGTATTCTGTATGCTACAATTAGATAAAATATTCATAAACAGGAGGACATAAATGAGTGCGAATAATATACTGGATTATGATTTTACACAATTAGACACAATTATGCCCCATCCAGTGTATGCCTGGATGGGTTGGATTTGTGTACTGAATCCAACAGAACAAACATTTGAAAAATTAAAGCCGCTCATTCAGGAATCTTATTGTTTTGCTCAGGAAAAATACAATAAAAGGAAATAAATAGTATTTTGATTCCCCCTCCCCCTCAATATCTTCTTGACAGGCTAACAAGAATTAGCCTATAATGAAGCTAATATTAATTAGCCATTGAAAGGGGATATGTTGATGGAAACGGTATCTACAAAGAGAAGAATCCTTGAGAACGCCTTAACGCTGTTTTCAGAAAAAGGCTTTGAGGCGGTGAGCGTAGGGCAGATTGCAAAAGCGGTAGGGATTAAAGCCCCCTCATTATATAAACATTATAAAAGTAAGCAGGATATCTTTGATGGGATTCTGGATGAAATGGCGGTGCGGTACAGACAGCAGACCGCTTCCATGCAGATCAATGGTGTTGAAGCAAAAAAGGATATAGATGTCTATACCGGAATTTCGGAGGAACAGCTAATTCAAATGGGGAAAGATTTATTTTTATATTTTCTTCATGATGACTATGTGTGCAAATTCCGCAAACTGCTGACTATTGAGCAGTATCACAGTAAGGAACTGGCAGACCTTTACGCTAGACAATATACGGATGATCCACTGGCATACCAGACCATGCTGTTTGGGTTTCTGTCCGGTACGGGCATTTTTAAACAGGAGAATGTGCAGACCATGGCACTTCATTTTTATGCACCGATTTATTTGCTGCTGACCATGTGCGACTGCCAGCCAAACCGTGAAGCGGAGGCGCTGGGAATGCTGGAACAGCACATCCGGCAGTTTAACCGGCTGTACCGGAAGACAGGAGGATGAGAGAATGAAAATCACGGTGATACATGGACAGTCACACAAAGGGGTGACCTATACCATGACCAGAGAAGTGTTGAAACGCTTGGCAGATGATCAGGATGAGATCAGGGAATTTTTTCTGCCTAAGGATGGACCGGATTTTTGCTGCGGCTGCAACAGTTGTTTTATAAAGGGAGAAGAGTATTGCCCCGCTGCCCAAAAAGTACAGCCTATAGCCAAAGCAATGGAGTGGGCAGATATTATTTTCCTGGACAGCCCTAATTATGTTATGGAGATGAGCGGGTCCATGAAAAATTTCCTGGATCATATGGCGTATCGATGGGTGACACACAGGCCCTGCGGTGGAATGTTTAATAAGGTTGGTGTGGTATTCTGTTCTTCAGCGGGAGCGCCTGCCGGACACACCACCCGCTCTCTTGCCAGACAGCTCAAGTGGATGAGTGTATCCAGGGTATACTGTTTCCCATTTGTCAGCAATGCAATGGGAATATCGGATATGAAAGCTAAGAAGCGGGAAGTGTTAGAGCGCAAGGCTGCACGGATAGCCGCCAGAGTGCGGCAGCGGTCAGAACGGCCCGGAGCCAGTCTCAGGGGGAAACTGTTCTTTTATGTTTTTCGCAAAATGCAGTCCAGCCCCGGCGCAGCCTGGAATCCGGTGGATCGGGACTGGTGGGTAAATCAAGGCTGGACAGGGAAGACAAGGCCGTGGAGGAGAACAGGGGTGTGAGAGAAAACAGGGATGTAAAAGAAACAGATTTGAATAACGAGTTGAAGTTGAACATGATATCAGTGAATAAATGAGGTGATCATGATGGATATTCCTATAAAAATTAAAAATATAATCGGTTCCCGTCCATTTACCATAGACAAAACCGGGATGTCCAATTCCCAGGTGATCTGCTTTGATGATATGGTTCTTAAAATAGAAAAGCAATGCGAAGAATCAGATAATGAACATCAAATGCTGTCCTGGCTCTCCGGCAGACTTCCGGTGCCGAAACTGCTCTGCTGCGAACAGAGCGGCGGGACAAATTATCTGCTTATGGAACGGGTGGTTGGAGAAATGTCATGCTCCACGGATTTTCTGGTGAATGCCGATCTGTTAACGGGGTTGCTGGCAGAAGGGCTGCAAATGCTGTGGAATGTGGATATTTCTGCATGTCCTTATGATAATGGGATAGATAATAAACTGCGGCTGGCGGAAATTCTCGTTGCAAACAATTTCTGCGAAATGGAAGGGGTGGAGCCGGGAACCTATGGGGCTAATGGATTTGCTTCCCCAGCTGATTTACTCACATGGTTAATAGATAATAAGCCCACGGAAAATCTTGTGTTCTCCCATGGTGATTATTGTCTTCCAAATATTTTTATCAATCAAAATAAAGTCAGTGGTTTTATAGATCTGGGGAGAAGCGGAATCGCTGATAAATACCAGGATATTGCTCTTTGCTACCGAAGTCTGAAGCATAATTTTGAAGGCAGGTATGGAGGGAAAATATATGAAGATTTTAATGCAGATATTCTTTTTGACAAGTTAGGTATAAAACC
>NZ_JAWYAJ010000184.1:0-6560 GCF_034124845.1 Robinsoniella sp. | reverse complement strand
CGATGAAAACAGCATCCAGTTTGCCCAGAGTATGATTTACACATATCAGCAGGAGCTGTGGGAGAACAACTGGGGTCAGGGGGTACACACGAATACATCAGGGGAAATTAAAAGAAGTGACGAAATGTATCATCTGGAAAATAAATTGTCCGGGATGGGATACCAGTTTATGATAACAAAAAATGAAAAACTGATTTACTCCAATCTTAAGGAAGAGGATATGCAGGCAGCGCGTTCTGTGGCGGGGGATGCAATTGATACGGCTAAGACACTGACTGCCAGCAGGCATGAGGTTTCTGTCATCAAGAACACATTTTACCACGGCGAGAAAGTTTTCTGCATTACAGCAGTCCACCGCCAGAAGACAGATGAGGGTGTGGTTAATTATCTAAAGAATTATATCTTAAAGTACTTGTATGGCATTATCATTTTCTTTGTAGTACTGACACTTTTTGTAAATGGGATCTCATCCTGGTGGATTTCAAGAAGTATTCTGAAACCGCTGGGCAGGCTGAGTATGGCGACAAAAGAAATCCGGGAAGGAAATCTGGATACCAGTATGAAAAGCCAGAATAAAGATGAGTTTGGGGAAGTATGCAGAGATTTTGATGAGATGCGGGTATATCTGAAAGAGTCTGTAGACCAGCGCCTGAGAGATGAAAAGCGCAGACGTTCTCTCATTACGGGTATCTCCCATGATTTAAGGACACCTTTGACGTCCATCAGTGGTTATCTGGACGGACTGATGGATGGAATAGCAGATACTCCCGAAAAGAGAATGCGCTATTTGCAGGCGATTAAGACCAGAACAGGTAATCTTGTAAGCCTGGTAGACAGCCTTTCCGAGTTCAGCAGGCTGGATAATGGTTTTCGGTACCGCATGGAGGAAGGTGATTTCAAAGAATTTGTAGAGCAATACCTGGAAACCTGCAGGCCTGATGCAGAGCACAACCAGGTTGAGATAGAGTTTATGTATGGAAAAGAGACATTTCCGGTACAGATTGACCGGGAGGAATTTAAGCGGGTATTTGACAATTTGTTTACGAACACAGTCAAGTACCGCATCTCTGATAAATCGCGGATTCAGATATCATTGAATCGTACTTTAACTGGAACGGATATTGAACTGGTATTTCAGGATGACGGACCAGGGGTGCCGGGAGAGAGCCTGGAGCAGATATTTGACAGTTTTTACCGGGTGGATGATGCTAGGAGCAAGTCAGAAAAAGGAAGCGGTATTGGGCTGGCAGTGGTTAAAGAGATTATTCTTGGGCACGGTGGTAACGTACAGGCAGAAAACAGGGAAGGACTGGCAATAATAATTCATTTGCCGGTTGCAGGGGAGGATATTGATGGAAAAAATACTGATCGTAGAAGACGATGAATTGATTGCAGAGCTGGAGCGGGATTATCTGGAGGCAAACGGGTTTGAGGCAGATATTGTTTTAGACGGACGGGAAGGAGAAAAAATGGCGAAAACCGGCGGATATGACGCCATTTTGCTGGATGTGATGCTCCCGGGGAAAACAGGCTTTGATGTATGCCGTGAGCTTAGGCGGTCTTTACACCTGCCGATTATTATGGTGACGGCAAAGAAAGATGACATTGATAAAATTCGGGGGCTGGGGCTGGGTGCAGACGATTATCTGGAAAAACCCTTCAGTCCTGCAGAATTGGTAGCCCGGGTCAAATCTCATATCCATATCCATAATCTGCTTCTGGATTCCCAGGAAGAAAAAGAAGAGACGGAGAATGAAATTGCTTATCAGAATCTCACCATTTTACCGAGATCCAGAATGGTGTATTTAGATGAAAAAGAAGTGGTACTGGTGAATAAGGAATTTGAACTTTTGCTTTTCATGGCTGAAAACCCCAATATTGTCTTTTCCAAGGACACTCTTTTTGACCGGGTATGGGGAATGGACTCTATGGGAGATGTTGCCACGGTAACGGTACATATTAACCGTTTGCGAGATAAACTGGGCAAGAATTCGAAAAAAACGCAGTTTATTGAAACCGTCTGGGGTGCCGGATACCGTTTCCGTATTAATTGACGGCAGTTGAAAAAAAGTATAGACCTTGAGCCGGCTCCAGGGTTTTGTAATCGGAAAATGTATGAAGATTGGAAAGGAGAATTAAGACATGTTAGGAAATTTTGTATATTCGAACCCAACAAAGCTTTATTTTGGGGAGGATTCGTTAAATTATTTGAATGAGGAGCTGACAAAGTACGGAAAGAACGTGCAGTTGGTATATGGCGGCGGTTCTATTAAAAAGACGGGTATCTATGACAAGGTGGTAACAATTTTAAAAGACAACGGAAAACAAGTCATTGAAGATGGAGGTGTTATGCCTAATCCGACTGTAGAGAAGCTTTATGAGGGAATTCAGATTGCAAGAGATAATCAGGTGGATTTTATTTTGGCGGTGGGCGGCGGTTCTTGCTGCGATTATGCCAAAGCAGTTTCAGTTTCTGTAAATTGTAAGGAGGATCCATGGGAGAAATATTTTTTGAAATTTGAGGATGTTGATGCCGATACAAAAATTATTCCGGTGGGATGTGTGCTGACTATGGTGGGTACAGGTTCTGAGATGAATGGAGGATCGGTTATTACAAATCATGAAAGCAAGCTGAAAATCGGACATATTTTTGGAGACAATGTATTTCCTAAGTTTGCGGTTTTAAATCCGGTCTTTACCTATTCATTGCCAAAGTATCAGATGACAGCGGGTTTTTACGATATTATGAATCATATCTGCGAACAGTATTTCTCAGGTGAAGATGACAATACATCCGATTATCTGATGGAAGGATTGATGAGGTCACTAATCCACAGCTCCAGAATCGCAATACAGAATCCGGAAAACTATGAGGCCAGAAGTAACATTATGTGGACGGCTGCATGGGCATTGAATACATTGGCTGCTATGGGAAAATCCACGGACTGGATGGTGCATATGCTTGGTCAGGCAGTGGGCGCACACACCGATGCCACCCATGGGATGACGCTTTCTGCCGTGTCCCTGCCCTATTACCGATATATCATGCCTTATGGACTTGAAAAATTTAAGCGCTTTGCCAGGAATGTCTGGGATGTAGATCCGGAGGGTAAAACCGATGAAGAAATTGCGGCAGAAGGATTAAATGCCATGGAGGCATGGATGAGAGAAATCGGTGTTGTGATGAATATCAGAGAGCTGGGCGTGACGGAAGATATGCTGGAAGATCTGGTTAAGAGTACGCTTGTTATGGAAGGCGGATATAAGGTGCTGACACAGGAAGAAATTAAGGATATTTTTGATAAAAGCTTAACAATGTTCTAAAAATAGAGTAGAACAGAAAAAAGAAGAATCAGATCCAAAATCAATCCAAAAATCAGATCAAAAGTCAAACCAAAAGTTAAACTAAAAATCAAACTAAAAATCAGAAGCGGGTATTCAAAAGATATTATTTCTAAGAATACCTGTTTTTGATTTTTTTACTTTTACTTTTTTTGTTTCATCACATTTTAAAATTTAGCTGTATGCTTTCATCACCCTGAATCACCCTGAACGACCCTAGTAATCACCCTAGGAATTACCCTAGGAACCACCCTAGGAATCACTCCTGGAACCACTCTCGGAATCACCCTTGGAATCACTCTTGAGAATCACCCTTGAGTCACCTAGGAATTCACCCTCGGTATCCACTTGGATACCCCTTTGAATCTCATATGACTTTGAAAAAACTATGGAAGTGCATTTAATATAAATATTTGTTATTGAATATAGACTTTGATATGATAAAAGAAGATAAGATTTATTTTGCAGCGTTTTCTGGGGAAGAGGAGAAAAAGACGAATGAGAATAGCGGTGGTGGATGATTCAATTGGAGATGCACAGCGTATTGTTACCTATTTGGAGCAGTTTCAGGCGGAACATGATCTGAACTTCCAGACGAAAGTATTTTATGCCAGCCTGGACTTTCTGGAAGAATATGATGGGGATTATGATGTTATTTTTTTGGACATTGAAATGCCCGGCAGCAATGGGTTAGAGGCAGCACGGGAAATACGGGAGAGAGACCAGGCTGTGGGAATTATCTTTGTCACCAGCCTTGCTCAGTACGCCATTGACGGATACGAAGTTCAGGCGATTGATTTCATGGTAAAACCTGTGGGTTATTACAATTTTTCCATGAAACTGGAAAAAGCATTTCGTTTTATGGAAAGCCATAGAGAGCAGGACATCTTGATTAGCAATAAAGACGGAATTGTTCGAATTACAGTTTCCGATATTCTTTATATGGAAAAAGACCGGGATTATCTTCTGTTTTATACCAGACATGGCTGTTCCCGGACAAGGGGGAGTATGAAGGAAATGAAGGCGAAACTGGAATCTCTTCCATTCTCAGAATGTAACTCCGGCTGCGTAATTAATTTAAATTATGTAAGACGGGTGGGAAAGGACAGCGTCGTGCTGACATCCGATCAGGAACTGCCTCTTTCCAGACGGTTAAAAAAACAATTTGCACAGGATTACATTAATTTTATGGGAGGTCTGTAATATGATATACCACATTTTAGATAACCTTTGGATTCAATTCCCCTTTCAGCTGCTTATTTCAGAAAGCATCTTTTTGCTGGATGTGCCAAAAAGGAAGAACTTCGTACTGCGGCTGGTGATTTGCCTGGCTTTGCAGATTGGGTTGAGCGCATATTTGGAATCTGTACTTATGCTTTTGCTGCCGGACTCCTTATTTCAATATGTTTTGTTGTATTTGAGCTATGCACTGTTTACGGTTATTCCCATTTTAGGCAGCTTTGATATTGGAATGCGGGAGCTTATTTTTATTTTGGCAGGCGGTTATGCTGTGGAACATATGATTTTTGCACTGAGCAGAATCATGAAGAACCTGGTGCAGAGCGTGTATCTGGTAAATGAAAGTCTGCTTCCGCTTCTGATTACACAATATTTAATTTATCCCCTTGGTGCAGGTGTCATATACCTGTTCATTATCCGGACTAAGAAAAAAGAGAATCAGTTAAGGGACAGTGATTTTCGGATTGCTGTGCTTGGGTTTGTCATTATGGTTTTTGCCATTGGTTTTAGTGTTTATTGGTCCTATCCCCAGGAATATAAAGGCACCCGCATGGGAGAGATTATCTGCCCGGCATACAGCTTTCTATGCTGCGCCCTTGTCCTGCTGATGGAATATTATGTGCTTCGGGAAAACAGCATGAAGCGTGATCAGGAAATGATGGAACAGCTTCTTCAGGTATCTCATTCCCAGCAGAAAAGTTCCAAAGATGCCATTGATATTATTAACATGAAATGCCATGATTTAAAGCACCAGATAAAAGCCCTGGCTAAAATGGAAGATAACCGGTCAAGAACAGAGTATTTACAGGAGATCCGGGACGCGGTATCCATTTATGATGCTACCTACCACACGGGCTGCAGTGCGCTGGACTATGTACTCCGGGAAAAGACGCTGCTGTTCAATGAAGGAAGAATTGAGTTTAGCTGTATGGTGGAGGGCAGTATGATTTCTTACATCACTTCTGCAGATGTGTATGCCCTTATGGGAAATGCATTGGATAATGCACTGGAACGTGTGATGAAGGAAAGAGATGGGGAGCGGATCATTAGTTTTCAGATTAAGCATCACCATGATATGGTGCTGATTCATCTGGAGAACCGATGCAGCAGTACGTTAAGGTTTGAAAACGGAATGCCGGTCACTGATAAAGAGGACAAAGCAAGGCACGGGTTTGGAGTGAAAAGTATGGCGTATATTGTAGAAAAATACCACGGTGAACTGATGATGTCTGTAGGGCATGGTAAGTTCAATCTGGATATCCTGTTTCCCCGGACCTGCCGGTTATCGTAAAAAAGCGACCGGTTTTCGCATTATCATTTAGGAGAAAGATTCCCTGATATAATAAACATAGTCAAAGAAATAAACCACTATTTTAAATTAAGGGAGGAAGAAAAATGATTCAATTTTTAATTGACTGGCTGACACCTGTTTTTACTGGCATGGGTGTGAGCGAAACGGATGTACAGCGGTATGTGCAAACGCTGAGCGGTTATATTTATACAATTGCCGGGCTGTTTGCCGCTGCTGTAGTTGTAATGATTGCCGCACACTGGATAGTGAAGAAAGGAACCAGACATGTGGTCCGCTGGGCAGCCGGTATTTCCTGGATACTGATTGTGACCGTACTGGTAAATGTTATCTCCTTTGGACCTATGTACAACAATCTGGCTCCGATTCTGAACGGAAGAGGCTCTGTTTCCGAAGAGACGATAGAAACGTCCCGGGAGATCATCAAAGAGGCTGGCGCAGAAGGACTGACACTGGTAAAAAACCAGGGGGTTTTGCCTTTGGAAGCAAACGCTAATGTAAATGTATTTGGATGGGCTGCCACCAGTCCCATTTACGGAGGAACGGGAGCAGGAGCGGCTGATAATTCCGGTAGTGTGGATATTCTTACCTCTTTAACAGATGCCGGTTTTAACGTCAACCAAAGCCTGATTGATATGTATACCCAATATAGACCGGCAAGAAGTGCGGG
>NZ_JAWYAJ010000183.1:0-5642 GCF_034124845.1 Robinsoniella sp. | reverse complement strand
TTTTCCAGGCAAGACTCCACCCGGTTCCCTCATTTCCCCGCAGCTGATGAGACTTGATCACTGCATCTGACAGCTTTTTATTCTCTATGGTGATATCCTGTCCGGGAAACAGGGAGTAGAGATGGGATATGTGTCTGTGGTTTTCCTCCGGCTCTTCAAATTCTGCTTCCCATTCCAGGAGCTGGCCTTTGCTTCCGATGCGGTAATCGGGTATCAGGAGAATACTTCTTTTTACCTCTACCAGAATATCACTGGTTTGTCCGGTAATCTCCATTCCCTCCCGATATGCCTGATACAGTTCCTTCAGGATACTGTTTGACATGGTGCTCATCTTGGAGACACCGGAATTCTGGTCTTCTGTCTGAAAACGGTTTTCGGGGGATGTCGCTGGGGACAGATAGATGCCCTCCTCGTTTTCTACCTGTATGGAAAGATAAAAACGTACTGCTTCTTCCATGACAGGCAAAACACTGTCTCTTAAAAACTCTTCATCCCGTGAATACAAATAAAAGTCCCATAACTGATTGCACAGCCAGCCGCCCGCCAGATTCCAATAACAGGCGGTAGGTGCATTTGCCTTTCCACGCCCTACCGGCCAGGTGATCCTCCAAAGATCGGAATTGTGATGCAGTACGAACCCTTCTGCATCATAGTGTTTGTCTGCAGTTATTCTGCCATTTTCCGACACCTCTTTCGTAAATGTTACCAAAGGTTCTGCCAGCTCAGCTAAATTCGTGGAATAGGCTGGCCAGTAATTCATTTCCAGATTAATATTAGTAGTTAGATTGCAGCTCCAGACAGGACGGATATCTTCATTCCAGATGCCTTGCAGGTTTGCCGGCTGGGTGCCTGGCATGGATGAGCTGATCAGCAGATACCGCCCAAACCGGAACAAAAGCTCTGCCAGTTTCAGAGCATCCTTTTCCTGGCTGCCACCCAATATCTGATCCATATCATAATAGTTTTCCTGTCCTCTCCCTAAGGTAAGCTCCACCCGTTCATAATAGCACTTGAAATCTTCTGTCTGTTTCTCCCGAAGAAAACCATACTCTAATTTCAATACCCGCTCTATCTGCTGCTTATTAATTGATTGATAATCTATTCCATCCCGAAAAGGGTGGGTATGATAATCTTTAAAAGATGTATTAACAGCGACGTAAATTACTGCCTCTGTTGCATTTTCCACATACAGATGGGAGGTATCTCTTCCTCTGACCAGTACATTTCCATCAGTGGAAACTGCAAGTGAAGCCTGGGCGGACATACCTCTCCTGTCTTTCTCTTCATAATAGCATACCGAAAATGGATCGTCTTCTTTTGAGCTTCCATAATACGGCAGGACATGCCCGGGAGCCTCCACCTCCAGGCAGAGCCGCCGGTCTGTAATTCGTAATTGGCTTACCAGGTCACTTTCTGCAGTGATTTGAAAATTCAGTGCTCCCGCTTTACTTGCTGTCAGCCGCATCACAAGAACCTGATACTCTATGCTGATAAAATATTCCCTGTGATATCTGACTTCATCCTGGCAGTAATTAATCTCTGCGATACCTGAACAGAGATCCAAAGACCTCTGATAGGATTGCGCCCTCCCATTCTGAAATGACAAATACAGCGTACCTATTGGTAAATAAGATTCGCTGTATTCACTGAGGAAATGGGTATCTATTTCCTGATATGCCTCTTCATATGCACCTTTTTGTACCAGTTCCAGGGCTTTTCTATGATGGAGAGCGCTATTATTGATGTTGCAGTCCCTGGGATATCCAGACCAGAACGTGTCTTCATTTAAGGAAATCCGCTCCTGCACAGTGCCGCCGTATATCATGGCGCCCAACCGTCCGTTTCCAATGGGCAGTGCCTCTTCAAAGCATTTGGCGGGCTTATGGTACATCATTTTATCCTTCATTTTGTCATTCTTTATGTCATTCAACTTATCCTTCATTATGTCCCCCATTTTATCTCAAAGGGTGCAGCTCTACGGACTTTTTGGTATTTGCTCCAAAATGTCCATATCCTGCACCCCCGCTTCATTTATTTGCTCATAACACTGTCATAATCTTCCTGTAACTTTTCTGCCCATCCATCCAGTAATTCCTGCGCAGTCATCTGTCCAAGCATTACTTTTTGGATATTTGGCATAGCATAATCGGATTCTATATTTGTAAAATTCGGTAAATAATACGGGAAATTACAAAATACAACATTTTCGTCATTATTCATATCTGCACCCATTTTCATATAGGAAGTTTCCTGAATCCAGCTGTCTTTCTGAGCCTCTGTATTTACCGGCATATTAGACATCATTTTTTCATAAGAGCTTGTCTCCTGAGCACTTAACAGCCACTCCAGAAATGTCCATGCAGCTTCTTTATTTTTAGAGGTAGCCGTGATCATATTTCCAGCCGGTTGAAAACTGGGAATTACAATTTTACCGGTTGCACTCTTCGGATAGGGAACTGCCTTTACCTTTGCTTCATCATTTCCAAATGCTTCATAATTTGCCTGGGCAGATCCCAGATTGTGTGCCATCATGACACCCTTTCCGGACTGGAACTGGGCAGCCATTTCCGGCCATGCCTTATTAATATCATCTTCAGATGTATAGGTAGCGTAACTGCCTAAATATTTTTCTACAAATTCTACATTTTTCGGATCATTGATGGTGCACTTCCCATCTATGAAAAAATCCGTAATACCGGAGTAAGAATACATGAGCATCTCAAGGGCTGACGCGTTTCCACCACCGCCCCGAATAATTCCTCCAAATATTCCTTTTTCCTTATCCGTAGTCTTCTCTTCTGCCTCAAAGAATTCATCCCAGGTTGCAGGAATTTCCAAGCCTTTCTCTTTTAACAGGTCCGGTCTCACATACAGGCACTGTACATTGCCTCCCGCTGGGGTTGCATAGAGCTTCGGATTGTCACTGCTGTAGTCCATATCCCGGTACAGATCCACGTATTTATCCGGAATCTGATCCTTATCCGCCCAGCTGTCATAATACTGATCCAGAGGTTCGATAATTCCCCTTGATATATAGCTCGGGTCCAGATAAGAGCTGAAGATATCCGGCGCTTCATTTGCTGCAACCGCCATGTCCAGTTTCTGGTCAAAGGCGCTGAGATCCCCTGCCACACCCAGATATTCCACTTTAATTTCCGGGTGTTCCTCTTCAAATTTAGCGATGGTTTCCTCCCACCAGGCATTTCGTTCTTCATTTGCACTCGCTTTCCAGAATGTGAGTGTGGTTTCCTCCGTATCTGCATCATTTGCATCCGTTCCTTTGGCAGTTGTTTCATTTGTACTTCCTTCTGATACATCTGCCTCTTTGTTACTGTTCTCACCTGTGTCTCCTGAGGGAGATGCACACCCCGCCATAACAGCCGCTCCAATGGCAGCCAATGCCAAAATTTTACTTAACTTTCTTCTTCTCATACTTTTCTCCTTTTCTTTTTTATCCTTTAATTGCTCCGGCTCCCAGTCCATTAACCAGATATTTCTGAATATATGCAAATAAGATAACCGGCGGTATCAATGCAATAATACTCCCTGCTGCCAGCGAACCATAATCAATGGTATATTCCCCTATCATATACTTTAATCCCACAGGGATGGTAAATAATTTCTGGGAAGTCAGGAAGGAAAACGAAACCATGAATTCGTTCCAGCAGCTGACAAATGCAAATGCACCGGTAGCTACAATACCTGGCAGCAGCATGGGAAGCAGTATGTAAATTGCTGTCTTTGTCCGGCTTGCCCCGTCTACCCACGCCGCTTCCTCCACCGCCACCGGAATACCGGACACAAATCCCTTCATTAAAATCGAATTGAACGGAATCTGCATAGCGATGTAAAAAATAATCAGGGACCATCTGTTATTTACCAGACCCATCTGCTTAAAAATGACAAACAACGGGATAATCAATATGATGACCGGCATAAGCTGCGTACCGATCAGCAGCATCATAAATATATTTTTCCCTCTGAACTTATATCTTGCCAATGCATAACCGTTTAATACAGAGCATACAACGATGATAACCAATGCAATAAAAGATACATACAGACTATTTATAAAATAGCTGGAAAACTTGCTCACTTTCCAGACATTCACATAATTCTCAAACGTAACCGGATTGGGAAGCAGGGAAATATTCATACCTGTAATGACATCCTTCGTCTTAAAGGAAGTGATGACTGCCCAGATAAACGGTATCAGTATAAAGATCAGAATCAGCGCTAAAGGAATCCGGAACAGGAACCATTTCACCAGTTTTTTCTGATTACTCATTTCCATCACCTCCAAACTTACTCAATTTCATATATAACACTGCAAATAGCAACAGGAAGAAGAATACCAGAACCCCAAGTGCGGAACCATAGCCATAATTTCCATTAACAATAGATGTCTTCATCATATAGATTGGCAGGGTTGTAGTCAAGTTAACCGGTCCTCCGTTTGTCAATGTAAATATCATATCCGTAGAATTAAATTCCCAGATGCTGCGAAGCAGTGTGGTCAAGACTATCGTTTCTTTTAAATAAGGCAGGGTTATGTAACGAAATTTCGCTATCCTCCCGGCGCCGTCTATATCACAGGCTTCATAAATGTCACCTGGAATTGACTGCATGGCAGCCAGCAGTGTAATTGCAAAAAACGGAATTCCCCGCCATAGTTCAATCATGACGACCGAAAAGAAAATCAGCTTAGGACTTGCCAGCCATGCCGGAACATTACCTGCAGACACGCCCCCTTTCATCATCAGTGTGTTTACCAGACCAATGCTTTGATTCAGGATCAGCATCCACAGCATCGTTGTGAGCACTCCGGAAACCGCCCAGGGTATCAGCGACAGGGAACGAACAATTCCCCTGCCCTTAAATTTACAGTTTAATAACAGCGCCAGGATCATTCCAAATACCAGCTGCAGTCCGACTTCCACAACAACCCACTTTACGGTAAATAGAATACTTCCTCCTACAACATGATCGTTTGTAAAAATAGTCTTGAAATTTTCCAGTCCGATAAATCCGGTATTGGCAAAATCCGCATAATTATAATTTTGAAAACTCAGCAAAAATACTTTGCAGATGGGATATCCAAATATTCCAATCATTAGAATAACGGAAGGTAAAATCATAACATAAGGCGACCACTGTATCCTTCTGTGTACTTTTTTACCAGACATTCCCTTTCTTTCTCTCATAGACACCATCCTCTCTCTTTCATGCCTTGATTATATCGGACTTACAGCGGATATCCAATTTAAAAAACCGCTGTGATGTTTGAAAAAAGCGACATGTAAAGCGGTACTGCTTTCTTTTTTCTAAAACTTTGTTATAATGAAGTCATCAATCTTACTTTATATAATAACGAAACCTGAATGATCATAATGGTGCAAAATCAAACCGTTTAAATACCAAGGAGTATAACATATGAAAATATTAATCTTTCCCCCGAAAAAAAATTTCCGAAACCTCCCTGTACAAAGTAAGATGCTGCTCTCACTGCTGCTCTCCATTCTGGTTACCGGTCTGGTAATGATCACTGTTCTAACTGCAATACGTTACCAATTACATAAACAGGTCACACTTATGACTTCGAAAACCCTGAATCTCTATCAGGAAATGATGGAGCTTCAAAT
>NZ_JAWYAJ010000182.1:0-7683 GCF_034124845.1 Robinsoniella sp. | reverse complement strand
CGGAGAGTATTATAAACATAATGATTAACGCTGCCAGAAGAACAAGGAGAACCGTAAATACAGTCGTTACTATATAGGAGATATTCTGGGACTGCATGGTTTTATTATTTGAAATCAAAACGGTTGTAAACGGAGTAAGGCTGCTTCTTGATGAATTATAGGAATAGCTGTTTGAAAAATGTTCCGTGTTCCCCTTTTGTATATTTTCTAATACGGAATTCAGTTGTTCATCGGAAATCACATATCCATCCTGTTCAAATGGGTAGACGATGTTATTATCGGAATCCAGTATCAATATTTCTTTCTCATTGGAAAAAGTATTTTGTGTACATATATCAACCAATACACTGTATGGCACCTGTATCTCTACCAGAGTGTCTCTGGTTATGGCGTTATCAGAAAAATTCTTGCATACCGAGAGGACGGTTCTAGATGAACTGTTCCAGTCATTTAAGTGGGGACCGTAATACAGTGTGGAAGTATCTGCTTCTGTCAATAATTCTACAGCCCTGTTTTCTTCCAGTGTCTGGGCGATCCGCTCCCGGTCACTTAGATAAATTCCAGTATAGTAAAAATAGCCGCATTCGCGGTTATATAACATCACGTTGGATATAATCGGTGAAAACATCATATTGATCAGTGTTTTCTGTATGATCCGTTCCTGGGAAAGCTGTTCCATATATTCCCGGGATGAAGGTTCCGGTCCGGAAGCATTCAGGGAAGAAATGATCTGTTTTAATGAGTCATTTTTTGTGATTGAGGTTGCGGCTATATTCATTTGCTCATAGAGGGAATCTACCTGAGCGCTTACCCGGTCCAAAACAATCTGAGAAGAAGATATTTCAGTAGATTTTGCATTTCGGATAGCAGTGGTGGAAAAAAGGAGAGATACAATTAATGCGAGGCAGATAAAAAGACTGCCTACAGAAAAAAATAACCTTAATTTAAATTTTCCTTTTGTTTTATTTTTCATCATCACAATATATTCATGTAATAAGTTTTCATCTGTCTAACTGTTTAAACAGTTTTACTTATTTCCTTTCCTTGATCTCGCTATGGAGTATTGTTTTCCGGATTTTGCTTACTTTTTTCAATCTCGAAGCTTTGAGCGCGGACTTCGTTTTTATTATAACAAAGTTCTTGTTTAAAAAACAGTAAAAAAGCCGGATGTCAAAAAATTATAAACCAGGCTGACAAAAAAGTACATACCAAATGTTTAGCAGGATTCTTATAATGAATACCATAGAGCTGCCGGTATATGGCAGAAAAGGAGGTGTTGGGGATTTTACATAAGCAGTAAATAGGAAACTTACAAAGATGGAAGGAGAAACGAATGAAAAGGAAGATAGGAAAAAGATTATTATCGATGTTTTTAAGTGCAGGCATGCTGGCAGGAACGGTTCTGCCGGCAGCAGCGAAGCCTGAGATGGATTCTAAAGATGCAGCGGCACAGATTGTGGTGGATTACAATACCAGTATTGGAACCGGAAGCCCCATGATTTTCGGTGGACTTGGAACACCCGTTTCAGAGAGCAAGGCATGGAAAAGCCTGACCCGGGAAACGGGGTTAAAGGTAATGGGCGTAGATGTGGATCTGTCTAAACTATTCCCGGATGGTACCGATGCAGATTCGGCGGTACTGGAATCCTATACCCATGTGGCAGGGGGAATTTTAACAAGAATAGAAGGGGCAGGCATCAGAGCTTTTATCACGTTTGACCACATGCCCTCCTGGTATGCAGATACACCGGATAAAGCGGGAGCATATGCTGGAATGGTGGAGACATTTTTAGCTGCAGCTAAGGCAGATTACCAAGACAGTATCGGATATGTGGAGTTAAAACCGGAGATGTCCCTTAGCGCTGAGGAATTCACCAATGCTTATTATCAGGCGGCTGAAAAGGTCAGAAGACTGCTCCCTGAAGTACAGATCGGAGGAATGGGGTATGAGCTGAAGGATAAAAATGATTCCCTCAGTACTGCACCCAATGTTAAGGCGGCACTGAATGCCTATGAGGGCAAGGATGAATCCCTCCTTCAGTTTGTATCTTTCAAAGCTTATGCTGCAGATCCTACGACGGATTGGAAAAATGACGTTTTCGGAGAATTTAAACCCGGAAGAAAAGCAGTCAGAGCAGCCCTTAACAATGCAGATATGCCTCTTTTTCTAACCGGATGGTCGTCAGTGGATAAGGGAGAAAATAATCCGGACGGAACCATCACCGGTGCAGACGGAATCAAGTATCATTCTCTGGCATTATTTAAGGCAATGCGTGACGGATGGGACTTGGTGCTGTTTGACGGGTCCGTAGATGATCGGACAAATCCAGGAAGCTATATGTACACAGAAACGGATGGAACGGTTACGCTGAATCCATTTACGAAAGCTTATAGTTTGCTGAGCGGACAGATGGGATTGGGAGAAGGTGAGTTTAAGGTCGTATCCACCGATATGGGCAGCAGCTGGCCTGTGGACGATTCCATCGCAATGATTAATTCCGGGAATGAAGCCATGATGCTGCTGACTAATTTCGGGGACCAGCCCAAGCAGAATATCAGTATTGAACTGCAAAATGTGCCATACGAAGACGGTATCGTCACATTGAAAGGATATGCTGCCAATACTGGTCAGGAAGTATCCAAAGAAGTGGTATCTATACCGGATGTCTCGGTTAACAACGGAATTATTACGGCAACTCTTCCCATCATACCTGCAAAATCAGCTATGGGGCTGGTAGTAAAAGGCGGAGTAAAAAGAACCCTGCCGGCGCAGGCAATGTATGAATTTGAAAGCCAGGATAATCATTTTGGAGGCAGCACAGAAATTTCCTGGACAACCGGAGCTTCTTTTAACCGTACAGTAAAGGGCTTTGGAGGAGCGGATAATTTTGTTACGCTGCGCAAAGTTGCAGCAGACGGAACAGGTACCTATAAGGCACACCTTTACGCATCACCTTCCGGGAATGTCACCGGTACAAAAGTAAGCGTAAACGGTGGAGAACCCATGGACATTGATGTATCTGGTATTTCATTAACGAATGATGTTTCGTTCGATATTTCTCTGGAAGGGGGAAATCAGAATACCATCAAGTTCTATACAGAATCCGGGGATTTAAGGCCGGACAGACTGGTTTTAGAATCAGGCGACATTGCACTGTCCATTGGTATCCAGAATCTGAATACACTGGAAAAAGAAGGAGATGCCTATGTTCTGCCAAAGGTTAAGCAGGATTTTGTCATAGATGCAAGAATTTTCCCGGCATCTTCAGCTACGGGAAAGACGCTGGATTTTACTTCTTCAGACAGCGATGTGGTTTCGGTTAATGAAAATGGACTGCTTACCCCACATAGGGAGGGAACGGCTGAGATTACGGTAGGAATCAGAGGGGAAGCGGTTACCGTTTCATTTCCATTGATCATCAAAAATTCCATTGCATCCGTATCATTGACACCGAAGACAGTAACGCTGAAACAAGGAGAGAGCCAGACACTTACCGCTGCCATTGTACCGTCAGATGCGGAAAATAAAAATTTAACATGGGAATCTTCCAGACCGGATATCGTCCGTGTAACTCCCGGGACAGATGGGACGGCTCTTGTTACCGCTGCCGGAGAGACCGGCGACTCTGTTATAACGGTTATTACAGAGGACGGGAACAAAAGAGATACTGCCGCAGTTAATGTGGTCGAACCGGTAGAAGGGGGGACCGTAACAATTGATTACGGGAATACCATTGCAACGGGTTCACCTAAAATTTTTGGAGTAACTCATTATCCCAGCCTGGATGGGGAAGATTCGGACATCGGAGACCATTCTCAGGTATGGCCAATGCTGACAAATGAAGCAGGAGTCAGGTTCATGAGAGCGGATGCGCGACTGCAGGAAATTCTGCCCATCTGGACAAAAACACCGGATACGGACTGGGCGCCTGCAGACGGAACCCAGGGCTCTGACCAGCCATCTTATGTGCGGTCCGATTATTATTATGTTCCAACGCCGGATGGATCTGAAAGAAACAGGTTTACCCTGGAAAGATACCGGGCGGATATGGACTATTATAAGCAGCGGGGAGAATATCTGAATGGTCTGTCTAATCCCGAGAACTGGAATACCGGCAGACTGCTGCGCTGGGTGAAAGAGGCTAAAGCCCAGGGATATGAAGTGATGGTAATGACCTTCCAGATACCGGAATGGCTGTCGGCAGGAGTTGTTACCGGAACGGCACATACGGAAAAGGTATGTAATGGTGCTCCAAAGGATTGGGAAGTTTACCGGGATATTATTAAGAAAGTATACCTGATGTTAAAGGCAGAGGGAATTGACAGCTATGAGTTCCTGAATGAACCACATTGGTATGTACCTCAGGGCGGCGACCAGAGAGATCCCCAGGGGAATCCCTATACATCAGGCAACAGGCAGAACCTGATTGCCGCAGACCAGTTCTATCAGGCAATTGATGCCATCTATGAAGCAGAAGGAGGCAGCAAGCCGGAAATTAAAATGGGTGGCGGCGCTGATGACAGCTGGGGTGGCAGCTATGGTGTACTTGGAACGATATTATCGGAAAAGTATGAAAAATGGTTTGACAGAATTGACTTTATTTCTATTCATAAATACGGAGAGCGTCCGGCGAATCAGGATAACGGCAATCAGGGAGCCAATTCCAGAAACGCAAAGTACTGGCTGAGAAACAAGCTTGGAAGAGAGGTGCCTCTTTACTTAAATGAGTATAATGTCAGCACCGGACAGCCTGTAAATGAAACTTACGGATATAAGAGTACAGGGTGGCATGCCAGAAATCTCATTGATATGATGACAGACCAGTATGAGGGCGGCGGATACTATACCTGCTATCCCGCAGATGTGCCTATGGATGATTATGAGGCGAGTGCAGGCTGGATAGAGCGGGGTAAAGGCATGTATACCTGGAATCAGGGAGATCCTTATCTGGCTAACTTTACAAAAACCTGGGGAATGTTATCCGTTAATCTGGGGCTTGGTAAAGGATACTTTGATGTGAAATCCAGTTCTATCCAGGGAGGCATGACACAGAGCGCAGGTGCTGTAAATGCAGACGGAACCCCGGTAGCACTGATCAATAACTATACCGCAACCGCTTATGACAACACAAAAGTGATTATGAAAAATGTTCCTTTTGCGAAAGGCGCAGAGATAACTGCCAAAATATATCCCTATACCTATGATTCGGATATCAGTCATTTTGAAGCACAGATAATTACCGTATCCCAGGACGGAACTGCAGAAGTCGTGATACCGGTTATAGACGGATATGGCACGGCAGGCATCGTCTTAGAAGGGGAAATAACAGCTATCCCGGATACTACTTATGAATTTGAGTCTTATAAAAATAACCTGTCCGGTACCGCTAAGATCATGGAGCAGTCTGCCATGTCCAATGAAAGATATGTGGAACAGATGAATGGACTGGCTAATGCAGTAGAGATTCCCGTTAACAGCCAAAAAACCGTAAAAGCTATTATGGAAGTGAGTTATTCCGGTACGGGAAACCTGACTTATATTTTGGATGGACAGGAGCAGACCATAGCGCTGCCTGGTGGAAGCAACAGTGTTAATTTCCAGGTGAATCTAAAAGAAGGCATAAACCGGATTTCGTTTTTTACGGACCAGCAGGACATCCGTATGGATAAACTGTTTAAACAGGAATTAAACAAGGAAGAACTGCAAAAGCTGGTTAACAGAGCATTTACCCCAGAAGGATATACGGATAAGAGCTGGAATGTCTACGAAGAAGCGAAAGCCGGGGCACAGGCAGTGCTGGATAAGGAAGATGCATCCATAGAAGAAGTGGAAGCAGCTTATATCAAACTGTCAGATGCTATTGATGCACTGGTGGCAATGGTGGATCTGCCGGCACTTATAGAGGAAGCACAGGCAAAAGACGCCGGTTTGTACACAACGGAGTCATGGCTTATTTTCGCTAAAGCACTGGCGGATGCAAAAGAAGTAATGGCGCAGCCAGACGCCTCACAGGAAAGCCAGGTAGAAACCTACTATATATTGCAAAAGGCAATGGAAGCCCTTATAAAACTTCCATCAGGAACCGAGAATATGCTTTCCGGAAAAGAGGCTGTTACAAATTCTGAACTGGAAGTGGAAGGTACGTTAAATGCCACGGATGGAAACCGTTCCTGTTCTTACAATGATCCTTTTATACAGATTGCGGCAATTGGGGAAGACAACGGACAGCCGGATACCTGGGAACCGTCTTATCTGCAATATGATCTGGGAGCAGAACGCCAGATCGAGAAAATGGATATTTACCGCACCTATTACGCAGACGGGAATGTGGATATCCGGTGGTTAGACTGCCGGGTTGAAGTGAGTTCAAATCCGGAATTTCCGGAAGGGGAAGTTCAGCTTTTATTTGGACCGGAAGATGTAGTCTCTAAGCCCTATCAGGAAACACCACAGGAAATAGTTCCGGATACGCCGGTAACAGCCCGGTATATCCGTATATACGGAAAAGGACATACCTGCAGCTGGGGCAGCAGTAATAAGATCAATATTTCAGAAGTAGAAGTATTTGGCAGCGGCGCTGCAGATACCTCCGTACTAGAAGCCATGATAGCGGAAGCAGAGCAGATAAAGGAAGCGGATTATACTTCGGAAAGCTTTGGCAGATTTTTAGCAGAACTGGAGCGGATCAGAGAGATTCTGGGAAATCCGGACCGGAACCAGGCAATGGTGAACCAGGGAGCTGCTGATCTTGATCGTATCATCCGTCAATTAGTGAAAAAAGCGGACTTTACGTCACTAAACGCTGCAATCGACCAGGCAGAGCAGATAGCAGGAGAGCAATATACACAAGAGAGCTATGAGGCGGTGGCGGCAGCCCTTGAAACAGCGCAAAGAATTGCTTCTGATGAGTTATCCCCACAGACAGCGGTAGATCAGGCAGAGGCAGACCTCAGGGATGCTATGGGAAGATTAGTGCCAAAGGCAGATTTTACAGCCCTGAATAACCTGATCGCAGAAGCAAAGAGCAAAATCGAAACAGACTATACCCTGATCAGCTATCAGGAAATGAGAAAGGCATTGGAAGCAGCCCAGAGAACTGCAGAAGATGGATCTGCTTCACAAGCAGCGGTAGATGAAGCGGCAGCCGGACTTAAAAAAGCATTGGATGAGCTGGTATATGTTCCTAAAACTGACTTTACAAAATTAAATGCTGTAATTGATCAGGCAAAACGGCTTGTAAAAGCCGATTATACGGATGCCAGTTATCAGGTATTAGCAAACGCACTGAAGAATGCACAATTGGCTGCTTCAGATAAAGTATCTGACCAAACCAGAGTTGACAGTGCTGCTGCAGCATTGAAAAGGGCAATCGACAGTCTGAAAAAGCGCAGCAATGCAGCGATTAAGATAAAACAAACAAAGTATAAAAAGACCTATGGCAGCAAAGCATTTTCTCTGGGCGCCCGGGCAAACTGTAAACTGAAGTATAAGAGCAGCAATACCAGGGTCGTTTCTGTGAACAGCAAGGGTAAAGTGACGATAAAGGGGTCCGGCAAGGCAGTAATTACCCTCACCGCTTCGGCAAAAGACTTTAAAACAGCCGTGAAAAAAGTAACGATTACCGTAAAACCAAAGAAAGCTTTTATCACCAGTTTGAAATCACAGAAGAAAAAGACGGCAGC
>NZ_JAWYAJ010000181.1:0-2006 GCF_034124845.1 Robinsoniella sp. | reverse complement strand
GATCATAACCACATTTTATATATCGCGAAAAAAGAGGTAAAAGAGGCAAAAGAAAAAGCAGAAGCGGATATAAAAAAGGCTAGAGAGGAAGCTGAATTAGACATAAAAAGAGCTAATGAGGAAAGAGAAAAAGCATTAGCCAAGGGATTAAAAGAAGGCATGGAAACCGGATTAGAAGTTTTTATTCAATACAATTTAGAACAGGGGATTCTTCAGGAACAGATTATACAAAATCTGCAGAAACGTTTTAATCTGAATTCTGATTTGGCTAAAATATACTATGAAAAATATAAATAACTTCTACTGATACCAGATTTGAAATGCAGATAACTCTGCCCATTATATACATGCACCTATGGGCAGAGTTTAAAATCCGATTTTTTCCAGCACCTTCATCAGACTCAATTTTTACCTGAAACATAACTAATGACAACTTCTCAATGCCTCAATTGCTACACTTCCGCCACGAACTATTTCAAAACGGTTGACAAAATGCTTTTCAAAAAATCTGATCAGGTCGTTGTTCTTACTCTCATTGTGAGCGCTCTCTATCAAAACAGCAGTTCGGTCGTAATCGACCAATGTAACACCAAAAACTTCGGTGATATATTTTATTTCCACCAGATCCTGCTCGGTACAGTTCGTCAATTTCAAATACATCACTTCTTTCATATGTGTCGCAATATTTGTAAAATCAATGACCTTTATTACTTCAACGCTTCGGTTTAACTGTTTTTTTATCTGCTCAAATGTCCGGTCATCACCGGTTAAACTGATTGTCATACGGGAAATTGTATGATCTTCTGTGGGACCTACGGTCAGACTGTTTAAATTATAGGATTTACCGGAAAACAGACCTGAAATGCGTGCCAGAACACCTACTTCATTTTCAACCAACAGACTGATCCAACGCTTTTTCATCATTTGGCTTCTTCACCTCCCATCATCATGTCTTTCAGCGCATTACCGGGTGGCACAATTGGAAGTACATTTTCTTCCCGTTGTATCATAAACTCAATTACCGTTGGGGCTTTCAAATTTTTCTTTGCCTCCAATAATGCCGTTTTGATATCCTCTTTTTTCTGTACCCGCATACCGCTGGCTCCATAGCTTTTTGCCAGACTGATAAAGTCAGGAATATAATCAGGGCAGCATTCTGACGGGGTATTACATGTATCTGAACAACTTTTGCGGTAGCGCATACAAGTGCTGGAATATCTTTTCTGGAAAAACATTTCCTGCCATTGCCGCACATTTCCCAAGTATCCATTATTCATTATACATATGATAATGGGCAGTTCATAGACCATGGCAGTTGCCATCTCCTGTATGTTCATCTGAATGCCTCCGTCGCCACAAATAGCAATTACATCCCTGTGGGGATTGCCCAATTTCGCTCCTATTGCTGCGGGAAAGCCGTAACCCATAGTGCCCAAACCGCCGGAAGTAAGCATTTGCTTTGACTTGGTTAACTCCAGAAACTGGGTAGCCCAAAGCTGATTTTGACCTACATCCGTCGTGATTACCGCATTATCAAAAATGTTGTTTATTTCATTAATAATAGCAAGCGGTGTCACACCTGTCTCACTTTTTTGTTCTATTTCAAGAGGATGCTGCTGTTTCCAGAAATTGATCTGTTTTTTCCAGGCTGCTATTTCTAATGGCACAGCTTTATCCAGAAGGGCAAGAATCGCATTTTTTGCATCTGCTACAATCGGTATCTTTACTTCAATATTTCTGGAAATAGATGCAGGGTCAATATCTACATGGATTATAACTGCCTTTTTGGCAAACTCACTAACTTTCCCGGTTATACGATCATTAAAACGTACCCCAATGGAAAATAGTACATCGCATTCACTTATCGCCGTATTCGCCCCATAGCTTCCATGAATACCGAGATTGCCTATATATAGAGGGTGATTGGTTGGAACAGCTCCTTTTCCCATAATTGTAGTAATTACCGGTATCCCTGTTTTTTCAGCCAGTCTTGTCATTTCTGTACC
>NZ_JAWYAJ010000180.1:0-8156 GCF_034124845.1 Robinsoniella sp. | reverse complement strand
CAATATTATGGCAAATTTTGAATATATGGGATGGCCTGCAATTGACATGCTGGTCAATGATAAGTTATTGGAACGTCCAAATGAACATGTGGGCTTAATTATGCAGGAATTGCGCAGTGCCGTCAACCAATTCGGACAGGAGCGGTGTTTTTGTGAAGCGTTTGGTGCAGGAGGGTGGGATTCCACGCTGGCTGATTTCAAAAGAGTAGGCGACTGGCTGATGGTAAATGGAGTCAATTTTATCAATGAACATCTGACCTATACCTCCTATATCGGAGCAAGAAAGCGGGATCATCCCCAGTCATTTGACTGGAGACAGCCCTGGTGGGAGCAGTTTACCGGCGTAAATGATTATTTTGGAAGAGTGTGTGCACTTCTATCCCAGGGACACATGGAACAGCGTATATTGCTGATGCATCCCACGCTTACCGGATATCTGAGAATTATGGATGGGGAGCCGTCGGGACTGGTTGTGACAGACAATCTGTCAAAGACTCCGGATATGCGTCCGTATTTTGCCGCCATGCAGCAGTTAATCGATGATCAGTGGGACTTTGACCTGGGAAATGAAGACATCATGAGACGTCATGGCAATGCTTCATCCGGCAGAATGCAGCTGAGAAATCAGGAATACCAGGTAATATTGATTACCGGGGAAATGAAAAATATGCTTCCGTCCACGGTAGATCTGCTGGAGAAATATTTGGGCGAAGGGGGTCAGGTAATCAGTCTTGGAACGCCGGGAGGCTACGTGGAAGGAAGAGAAAACCATTACGTAGAAGTGAATCTGTGTCACCATAAAAATTGGATACCGGTAAAAACCCCGCTTGAAATGTCCCGGAAACTGCAGGAATTACTTGCTAATCGTATAGAGGCAGAACACCCATTTGAGACTGGTGTAGAACATATGAGACGCGTATTAGATGAGAAATACAGCATTTATTATTTTGTAAACCACAGTCTTGACAGCGTGCATAATGTGATCACAATAGATGGCACGCAAGTGAAATATCTGGACTTATGGGATGGCAAAGCGAAAGTGTATCCCTATGAGGAAAAGGAAGGCAAAGTTTCTTTTTCACTGGATTTAGACCGTTATGAATCAGCAATGTTTCTGATATGCGGGCAAGATGGAATGGAGTCAGAGTTAGATATTATTTCCTCAGAGGAGACTTTCACAAAGCCCACAGTGGAAGAAAAAGCAGAAATTCCGGTGGTGTTAGAAAAAATTGAAGCGGAATCGAAGAACAGTATGATTATCGATTATTGTGATCTGGAGCTGGATGGCAGAACTTACTCAGATATGTGTGCGTTATTTGCAGGCAAAGAGGTTTACCGGCATCGGGGGTATTCCGATAATCCCTGGGATAATCAGGTACAGTATAAGAGGCGTTATCTGGACAGTAATCAATTTGAAGAAGGCACCGGATTTACAGCAACGTACCGCTTCTATGTGGAAGATGTTCCGAACATAATCGAGCTTGCGGCAGAACAGGGCAGCCAGTATGAAGTTGCGCTAAACGGAAAACCTGTTATCTGGAAAGAAGGATATTATCTGGATGAGCTGAATACCATCGCAGATATTGCCGGCTTATTGAAAAAGGGCGAAAATACAGTGGCTTTTAAAACGGACAGATTTGACGTCAGACTGGAAGTAGAGCCGGTTTATATCCGGGGCGAATTCCATGTAGTTTCCAGAGAAGGAATCTGGACGATAACAAAGAAGGAAGAGCTTCAGTATGGAACCTGGGTAGAACAGGGCTATCCTATGTATGAAGGTGCCGTGCTGTACAGCTACACATTTACAAAAGTAAAAGAGGGGAAAGTGATCGTAACCGTTCCGCAGCTGGAGACTACCTGTGCTTCCTTATTTGTAAATGATATCGAAACGGGATTAATTGGAGTAAATGGAAATTATCGCTTCGACATTACGAAATGTTGTGTTTCCGGAAAGAACGAAATAAAAGTCCGTGTGTGCGGCGGCTTTAAAAATCTGCTGGGACCCCATCACTGTGTTGATCAGCCGCGCAGGTCCGCATGGCCGGATATGTGGCGGCAGTCGCCACGGTTTGGAAGACCCGGAGCAGAGGAATATGATTTGATTCCTTATGGAATGCAGGAAGGTATCCATGTATTTCAGTAAAAGGTCATGTAATACCGATTATACTTTTGGTTGACATTTTGTGGGAGATTAGTTCCAAATGAAGGGCACATAGCGGGCTATGTAACCTGAATTTGGAACTAATTTACCGGGAAGTGGAGCGTGGGATGGCAGGAATGCATTCTCAAACAGGACCGGGACCGGAAAAATCAAATCAAAAGAAAATCTTTCACGCGCCGGTTGAAGTCTCTGGCCTCTTCATAAGCCGCATGTCCAAGTCCATGATAGATAACGATACGTTTGTCAGGGATTTTTTCAGCCATTTCTTTTGCAGCTTCACAACCTACCACTTTATCACTATCGCCGCCAACTATTAACGCAGGGCATATGATATTTTCAAGTTCATTGTAAGCATCATGAGTCAATACCGCCTTTGCCTGAATCAAAAATCTGTCAAAATGACTCGGCTTCCCAATTCGGCTGACAAGAGGATAAGCCAGACGGTAGGTTTTTAATTTTTGTGGCGAATACGTATTCTCAAGGGTATCAATCATTAAGGACTGATAATCACCGCATTTGGCATACTCCGCCCATGTGTTGACAGCATTGCGAAGTATGTCGTTTGCCCTTGGGGCTGAAACAGCGATTACCAGCTTTTCAACTATCCGGGGATAATCAATGGCAAACCATTGTGCAATCATACCACCTTGTGATACCCCCATTAGAAATATTTTTTCTATTCCAAGCTGGTCAAGTGCGGTCTTCAAATCTTTTGCCATGTCTCGTGTGGTATAGACATCCTGCATTTTCTCTTTTCTACTGAACACATACACCTTAAAATCTTTCAAAAATGCACGAAAATAGAAAGCTAAATTTATAGCCTGACCCTTTACGGTTTTCAGCCCATCTGATAAGCCGGGCAAAATTATAAGCGGGGTTTGTCCCCGTCCAAATTCCACATAATGCATTGCTGTTCCGTCAATGACAGCGGAGTTTTCTTTCACGCCAAATAACAAAGGTACACACCCCCTTATGAAAATCCTTGTTTTAATATCTCCATATAGTCCGTTAGAGATCTCACATATTCATTTTTTAAAGCATCTATTTCAGAACCGATTCCGCTTTGTACTTCTGATTTGCTGATAAACTCCTCATTAAACCCCTGCAAAAACCATTTCAACACATGATTCGTTTTTTGTTTGTTCCATTTAAACTGTGCCGGATCAATATCTGCCAGCAAATCATTATAAACTTCCTGACTTGCATAATGGTATCTGGCTTTTGTCTTTCTATAAATGTCCGTATCATTTTTGCTGAACGCTTTCATGATAAAATTGTACTTTTCGGGGTTCTGGACGTACCAGGAAAATTCCAATTCGGAGTATTTTATTACCCGCTCAAATAAATCCCCCGGGAGGCTGTCCCGCATGTTATCTAAGCTAGAAACAAGCTCTCCGGTAACGCAATCAAGCAGATAAAAATACAACTCCTCTTTACTTTCAAAGTATTTAAAAAGGCTGCCTTTACTAATGCCGCAATTTTTAACAATTCTGTTAGTGGAACTGTCGGTATATCCGTGTTTGCCAAATTCAGCTATTCCTACTGAAATAATGGTTTGCCTTTTTTCGTTATGTAATTCATAAAAAAGATTAGCAGGCAATGGGATGCTCCTTTCTGTGACCACCCGGTCACTACAACTCAAAAATATCAGTGACCATGCGGTCACTGAACAAAGTATATCATATAAATGGGTATAAGGTCAAGGTGCTTTTACTTGTAGAGAATTTGCATTTATGATGCGGTTTTTTATGACAATCCGCAAACTACTTGCTACTTGTTAGATTCCAGATTCTTTACAATTTCCTGATACCGTAATGTAGCCAATGCACTGGGCTCTCCCTGGCGGCAGAACGTAAGCCCCGACAGTTTCCGGTTAGTACGCTGTACTACAATCTGTCCGTCCTGCATTCTGGATTCCAGTGCATGAAACGCTTCCAGGAAGCGGCTGTCTTGTTTTGCACGTTTATAAAATGATAAAACGTAGACATAGAAGAAGAGGTTATAGCTGCGAAATGGATACTCCACTTGCATAAATAACTTGCCGATTCCATAGTGGCAGGGACCGATAGGCTTTCGGATTGTCCAATGCGCCAGGAGAAAATCAACAGCATGATCAAGCGCCGGTTCATTTTGAAAATCGATGCTGAAACGGAAAGCATCCAGGGCATTCAAGGTTGGATGTGGATTGGAGTATTCTGTTTCCGGTCCTCTGCCGAAGCTGAATTTATTGCAGCGCCATCCGCCATCCCGGTACTGTGTATCCAGCAGATGCCGCAATGTCTTCTTTACTCGCTCATCAGAGGCATATCCCATGCGGCAGAGTACGCTGGCGGCATGGGTTGTCTGACATGGATAGATAGCGCCCTTAGGGGTTAACTTCAGCCGTCCGTCATCCCTCCAGACGCTGAATAACAGATCCGCACATTCCTTTAAAACAGGATCATCCGGGTCCATACCTAATTCCAATAGATACAGTATACTTTCCAAAGTTGAGAACGGAGCCCCTTTTATCAGATTCTTATCAGGCGTTGTCCAGTAATCCCCTCCATTATCCTGTCTGTGGGATAATACAGCATCCATATCGGAACAAGTTTGTTTTTCAATATTCTTTTTTTCTATCGTCATTTCAAGCACCTTCCATTTCTAATCTGTATTTATATTTCTAAAGCAGAGTATAGCGCAAAAATAAGACAACAGTCTGTCATATTTCATATAAATTTTTCGCCTGATTTAAAAATTCCTTCATTTCCTGACGCAGACTTTCCGGTGCAAGTATTTCAGCTTTATCTCCCAAACCAGCCATGGTACTGATCACCCATTGCGGATTCTCGGTTGAGAACGTAATAAATAAATTGTGATCCACAGTTTTTATATTTTCAATGCCAAAAAAATCAATTGCCAGAAATTCATAGGATTGATCCATTCGTATAGAGACCTGAACTCCGCTGCTGTTTGCAAGTTGACTGTTCAACGAGGGGATTGCATAATTTTCCCGTTCTTTAAAACTGGATTCCCGAATTTTCAAATCAGTAATCCGGCTTATTTTAAATATACGAAAATCTTCCCGGAAGGTACAATAAGCGAACAGATACCAGCTTTCTTCTTTGAAAATCAATTTATAGGGTTCCACTTCCCGATGGGAATAACCGTTTCCGCTATAATAACTCAATTCCAAAAGCTGATGGCGGGCAATAGCAGACCTGATTATTTTGATATTGTGAATCAAAGTGCTTTTTTGATTCCAGGAAGTAAAATCAATAATCACATCATTTTCCAAGAATAAATGTTCCTCGCTGCTGAAACGCAGTTTTGCCAGCAGTGATTTAATTTTTAACTGATCATCAATACTTGCCAGACCATGTATGGCGGCAATCAGGATATCCATGTCTTCTTTGTTAAGCGCTGATTTGCTGTAGCGAAAATCAGGCATTAGCGAGATTCCGCCTCCTATCCCCTGCTGAGAGATAACGGGAAATCCGGCACTGGACAAATCCAGCAAATCCCGGTGAATCGTTCGGACAGATACCTCAAAATAGGAGGCAAGTTCCTTTGCAGTGATTTTTTCTTTCTCTAATAATATACACAATATGCCAAACATACGATTACTTTTCATTGGTTTCACCTCATAGGTATTATCATATGAAATAAGATATATAATGTCAAGTTTAGCGGCTGGAATTAGTGTTACAGCGAACGCTTTATATTTGGGTTTAGCTGATAAAGACGCTTTGTGGAATATAGGTAGTGTACGGAAAGATTGGAGTAGAAAAATTGCATGGACTCCGTCAGCTTAACGCAGAACTGGTATTTTCTAACCTTTCCGAAGTCCTTTTTGGCGGCACGCGGGCATTCACCGAGAAATCCTGATGCATTTCTCGGTTCAGTACCCGCTTAGTATCCGATGGGAGCCAGTCGAATACTATCCGCCAAAAAACACTCCGGTAAGCTAAGAAAATACACAGCTCTGCTATACGCTTCCTCCGCCCATGCAATTTTCCTACTCCAATCTTTCCGAGATAGCATTCGTTGATACAAAGCTGGTTTTCTTGAGGGCACTGAAAAACATAGGTTTTTAAATCCTTCCTTACTAATAAAACACAAAATCCACCAGACTACAATTTTTCCGGTGGATTTTTGTGTAATTTCTATTGATGATTCCTTATTCTGAACCAGAGATTCCTTTATTTTACCCCATCAATTTCATGATTCGTTTTAGGTTCACTGCAAATATTGCCATCGCTCCCTGCATTTCCATGCCAATAAGACCTGATGATGACGCAACGTCATAACCATGTCTATGTTTTAACTCGCTGTTTTTTGCTTCTATCTTATAACGCTCTTTTACTTTTTCTTTAAAATATTCCGTTTCCTGAAATTGTGCCTGCTCGCTATGGGTATCGCCTATGACCGTCTCTGTATAAGTCTTTTTTTTCGCTCCCTCTTTGTAGCATCCTTCTCTGTAATGGCATTTTTTACATTTTTTTATGTCAAAGTAATCGGTTATCCGCGCATTCCTTCCCTTAGCATTTTGTTTGTTTAGATATTTATGGATTGCTATATGTCCCGCTTTACATTGGTACATTCCAGCATCTTTGTTAAATTCATATCTATCTTCCTCTTTGCGGTTCCCTTGTGTAACATTACTGCATAATCTAGCCACCAGTTCATAATCTTCTTCTTTTGCAGCATCTATATTTTTTTTGCTTGCATATGCCTTGTCACCGATAACCGTTTTGATCTCCATTCCTGCTTCCCTGCTTTTCTGAACCAGGGCTGCCAATTCCTTTCCATCCGTTTTCTCGCCGCTGGTTATTGTGGCCGCTGTAATAATTCTTTCTTCCGTCATGGCGATATGTGTTTTATATCCAAAGAAGGAGGTGTCTGCTGTCTTATGCCCAATTTTTGCATCCCCATCTTTTGAGATATCCATTTGTTCAAGGTCATCACGCACTGCTTCTTCTAATAATTTCATTTTTTCCTGCACTTTGGGATAACTGCATATCGTTTCATTCTCTTTTATCGTGGAAATAAGCTGATTGCAATACACCAGTTCTTTTTCCATAGAATCTTCTGTATTTTTAGCAGGAAACTGGTTTTTCATGGTTTCTTCCACTTCATAAACGGTACGCCGTAGTTTTTTTGACTTTTCCTGTAGTGCCTGCCGCGGAGTCATTTGATTGTATCTTGATTTTGTATGTGTGGCATCAACAATAATGGTTTTGGATTTTATGATTCGCTGCTCTAATGCAATCTGGACTGTTTTTGCAATCAGCGTATCTAAAAGTGCCATGTCTTTTAATCGCAGTTTACGAAATTTCGTCAATGAGCTGGGATTAATAACCGCCTCCTCCGGCACCATATCCAGAAAGTATTTAAAAGACATATCATACCTGGAACGCTCTACGACGTCCACATCCGATAAATCATAAAGTGCTTTTAACAGCAGATATTTAAACATGCGGATAGGTGGAACTGCATTACGTCCGTTATCAAGACAATATTTATCAATTAACTCATCATAAATAAATCCGAAGTTTACGAATTCTTTTATCTGTCGGAGAAGATTATTCTTGGGAACCACCAATTCATATATTTTCATGTAGGAACTTAATACTAAATTTTGTTGTTGATCTACCATAAAAACACCGCCTTTATTTGATACATTACATTATATCAAAAATAGACGGTGATATCTACTTTTTCAGTGCCCTCGGTTTTCTTAGCATGGTGGGACCCCTGGGTTGTGGCTGGCTGTTTTTTATTGGATGCAGAGCAGTATGTTCCGGCTGTTTATGCGTAAAAAAGATAAACGTCTAACACTTTTTCTGATTACAGAATGAAAAATAATCACGGTTTCAAGATCAGTTGCTTTACATCAGTTGCTATACATAGTTGCTATACATCAGTTGTTTTAAGCCAATAGCGTCCAGCATGCCACAACCCCAGGGTTCCAACCTGCTGAGAAAACCAGCTTTGTATCAACGAATGCTATCTC
>NZ_JAWYAJ010000179.1:0-7919 GCF_034124845.1 Robinsoniella sp. | reverse complement strand
CCACAATCGATATCATAGTCAAAATCTTCAGCTTTTCCGGTCAGGTTCATCTCGATTCGCCCAACGCCGCAATTTAAGTCAGCATCACCTGTAATAGTTCCTTCTAAAGCCATACTGCCCACGCCACAATCAATGGAAACTTTTTTGCCCTCAAAGCCGGATACGTCCAAACGTCCAACACCTACTTCAAAATCCGCCTCCTTGAATACCGTCTTTTTCGGAATACGAAGTGTTACTTCTGCCGTTTCAAAATTATTCCCTATGTTAAAGGAATGATTGCTTTCTTCCTTAATTACCAGCGTGCTTCCTTCTTTTTTACACTTAAATCCTTCCGGCACGTTTCTGGCTTCTAACTGGAACTCATCTCCATCGTATTCTTCCACTATCATATCCACTACACCGATGTCGATTTTGAGTTTATCAATATCCTTAAATACTTCATCCATATCTTTTACTTTCTGGCTCCCTTTTGTTCCCCAGGAAAAGTTATGATTTGACGAATCCCATCCCCAGCCATATTTGGAAGCAAAAGACACATTATCCAGATCACTGAAACTTACACCCAGGCTCACTGCCACTATGCAGAATGCCAGGCCCAGCGCTGCTAATACGCCGCTGATAATTAAGCAGACCTTTGTAAATGTTTTCATAGTTAACCTCTCCTTCTTCTAAATAATCTGCCGCAAAAGCTTGTGATTCCACGAAGCATCCAGGGTACAACTTTTCCCACTACCCAGAACGCTAACAGCAGTAAAAGCAATCCAACCGCCAGTGCAAATAAGCCAAAGCCGCAAAGCAGAAATCCTACCGGGGGTGCCACAAACATTTTTGCAATACCAACACCCACTAACACCACGCCGGCTACAAAGCTTGCAAAGGTACCTGCTATTACTGCAACACCTACACCTAAAAGTACTCCTAAAATTCCCATTAACAATCCAAATACTGCTCCGAGGATGGGGATTCCTACCGGCACTGCAAAGATGCAAAGCAATACGATTAATATAATTTTCCCTGTGCCAAATCCTTTTTGCTCTCTTCTGCGTTCATCCTCATATCCGTATCCCTGTGCGTTTCCACCATAGGATTGACGGTCAAATCCCTGTCCGTTATATCCGGCACCATTCTGATAACTGCTGCTGTTTTGATAATTACTGTTATTTTGATAATCACCGCTCTTCTGATAACTGCTGCTCTCATAGCCACCGTTCTTCTGATATCCGCTCTCTTTGGACTGTGTATCCTGCTCTTCTTTCTGGTAACCGCCTCTTGGTTCCGGTACCTTATTATTTTCCCGGAAACGATCATCCTGATATCCGCTTTCGGTGTACTCACCTGCTTCATCATCCGAACCATTCAACCCGTCCTTTATCATTGCTGCTACCTTTTCGGGACTACCCAGAGTAGCAATCACATTTGCTTCTTCCGACTCTCCTGCATCCTCAAAATAATCCTGGTAATACGCAAGAGCCTCTTCTCTCTCGCTGTCAGGTACATCCTGCAGCAAGTATTCTAATTGCTTTATATACTCTTCGCGATTCATTCCTATGCCCTCCCTGTAAATATCTTCGTAATATTTGAAGAATATTGCTTCCATTCTGTCTTATACAGATTCAGTTGTACGGTACCTTTTTCTGTAATTTTATAATACCGTCTGTTTCTTCCTCCGCATTCCATATCATATACTTCCAGACAATCATCTTTTTGCAGTCGTCTAAGTACCGGGTATAAAGTAGATTCTGAAACATCCAGCGCACTTCGTACATCCTGGGTTATTCGGTATCCATATGTCCCATCCGGTTCCTTTGATACAACAGCAAGTACGATTGCATCCAGCAGGGCCGCGCCTGTGTTAAATACCATGCCATCAACTCCTTCGTTGTTATTTGATAAACAATACTATTTAAGTTCTTATATTATTTTTATCTCAATACTATATGTTGTATAGTATTGCTTTGTGACTATATTATATGATATATAATATTGGTTTGTCAATAACTATTTACAAAAAAATAAAAAAATCCCCAAATGTCCAAGATACGGTACATTTGTGGATTTTTTCTGTTATTTACTCGTAATACTCCCAATATTCTTAATCAACACCGAAATGCTTCCATCAGGATTCGTAATAAATTCAACAGCATTTTTATTATTATACTCTTCCATAGGAATCTTAATTTCTATCCCGGTATCGGTCATCAGATGCTGCTTGCCAAATTTTTTTGTGGTATTTGGATTCTGGGGAGCAACCGGTTCGCTGGTCAGATTGTACTTTTCCATCTTTTCCTGCACTTCTTCTTTTAATTCCGATTTTTCTTTAAAGATCTTATCCATTACTATGGGTATATCCAGGCTGCCTTTTTCCGCCAGTTCCTGGTTGATAATACTCTTTGTTTCCATTTGGACTTCAAACTGTTCCGATTCATTGTAGTATTTTTTCTGAACATCTTCCACTACCCTTGCTACGATGGCAAGCTTTGTCTTGGAAGATAACGTTCCCTTACACTGCAGAAACAGGGAAGAAAAATAATTGGTTTTTACGCCATTTACATCGTACTTCTTCTCGATTAGGGAAATTGCAAAATCCTCCATATTTATAACCGCCGCTTCTGTAAGCTTTTGAGTCTCCCCTGGAAGAATTGCCTTCTGTTTAATAATATCATTATTATTCCCCCATGGATCTTCGTTGGTCATATGGGTATAAGAGGTCTTGTAGTTCATTTTCAGCAGCGCCAGATAGGGATGCTGCTCTATTGTATATGTAACCACCATCAGATCGGCAGGTGGTATTTCGATGTTTGCGTTCATGATTGTATATAAAACCTTTCCTATTTCCTGGGAGATGAAGACAAATTTCTCTTCGTCCCATTCTTTTAAAAGCTCATATACTTTTGACTCTTCTTTTATAAAACTGCAATGCTTGATTTCATCTCCGGTTATGATACGATGAATATGGCTCCGTAAAAAATCTCCCAGATCGGAACCATGATCCAGTACAGCATCGGATAAAACCGGCATACCAATGGTGGAATCCATGATATGAACGATTGCATTCGTTATCCGGATATCTTCTTTTTCCATAATTATACCTCCTGCAGCCACAGACAAGTCTGCGGTACTGCACCAATAAAATGTATGAAACGATTTTTGTTTCACACTTATACCTCTTGCATACCGCAGACGGGTCTGCGGTACTTACCTTCATACTTACTGCACCATCCTCACAATACCTTTACTGTACGGATGATGCAGTATGGGTATTGTTGGGATCGTTGAGTTTCCCAGGTTTGCAGGATTTCCGATAACAGAAAACGCTGATTAAGGCGCCAAGAACCACACCCCCGAGAATCATAACAGCACAATGAAGGAAAAATGTGTCGGGCAATATTGTAATCACCGGATCTTTAGCCGGATCGAAAATCCAATAGTCATTGTTGAAAAAAATGTGGTGGAACGTCACAAATGCCTTATCCCAATTGGCTGCAATAAAAATCCCCAGAACAGCAGGCACCGCTACTGTAACAATACCGGCAATTTTCAGAAAACCAAACTCTTTTCTCTTTCGTTTCCAAATGGTACCTGCAATTCCTAAAACAAGGGTTATGACTCCTATAGCCTCAAAAGCCACAAAGATTCGTTTTACTTCAACAAAATGAATTCTTCCAGGTTCTGACATGGCAAGTGTGGGAAATTTCAACTCACTTTTCCCAGGCAAAATATTATAATCGATTAAGGCATCGTAATTTTCCTTTATCTCCTCTTTCGGAAGTCCTGATAATTCACTGATGTTCAGATGGTCAATATCAAAATAATATAACGGTCTGAAATTCAGTGTCAGTATCACCGAACAAGAGATGATAAACAACATATAGATCAATGCCAGTATCCAATTGCTTATGGTTTTTTTCATAATTATACTCCTGCATTTTGCAGACAAGCCTGCAATACTGCTGCCAATAAATAGTTTGAAAGGGATTTTCTTTTACATTTTCTTCTTTCCTGCAAAATAGTCTTTTATGAGATCCAGTGTCTGTTCTAATTCCTGCTTTGTATGTGCAGCTGACAGAAACATCGCTTCAAACTGTGAAGGCGCCAGATATATTCCATGCCCCATCATATATTTACAATAGCGGGCAAATTCCTCTGTATCCGATGTTTTAGCCGAAGCATAGTTATCCACCGGATTCTCCGTAAAGAATACACATCCAAGTGATCCTGTGTGATTGATAGTACATCCTGCATTGGCTTCTTTTAACAGGTTGCCAATTTCTCCGTAGAACCAATCACCCATAGCATTTAAATTCGTGTATATTTCGGGATGATCTCTTAAAATTCGCAGCTGGGTAAGACCTGCCGCCATTGCAACTGGATTTCCACTTAAAGTTCCTGCCTGATATACAGCACCTACAGGAGAAACCATCTCCATAATTTCTTTTTTACCGCCATATGCACCAACGGGCATACCTGCACCGATGATTTTGCCAAAAGTTGTCAGATCCGGTTTTACACCGAAGTATCCCTGTGCCCCGTCTAAAGCAAGCCGGAAGCCGGTGATCACTTCATCAAAGATCAAAAGACTGCCATGATTATCACATATTTCACGCAGCCCTTCTAAAAAACCTGCTGCCGGAGGGACTACTCCCATATTGGCCCCTACCGGTTCCACAATGATTGCAGCAATCTCATTTCCCATCTTATCAAACAGTTCTTTTACACTTTCCAGATCATTATAAATGGCTGAGAGGGTGTCTTCTGTACATCCCGATGGAACTCCCGCACTGTCCGGTACGCCGCTTGTCATAACACCAGAGCCTGCTTTTACCAGCATAGCGTCGGAATGTCCATGATAGCAGCCCATAAATTTAACAATTTTATTTCTCCCCGTAAACCCTCTTGCCGTACGGACTGCACTCATTACGGCTTCCGTTCCGGAGTTTACCATACGCACCATTTCAATTGACGGCACGATATCACAGATCATTTCTGCCATTTCTACTTCTATACGGGTGGCAGCACCAAAGCTCAGACCATCCTTACAGGCTTCTATTACGCTTCCCAGGATTTCCGGGTGATTATGCCCCAGTATCATTGGTCCCCAGGAACAGACATAGTCCAGATACCTGTTGCCATCCACATCTACCATATATGCGCCGTCCGCACGCTCAATAAAACGGGGAGCCTCCCCAATAGAGCCAAATGCACGAACAGGACTGTTAACCCCGCCGGGAATATACTTCACAGCTTCCTTAAAAAGAGATTCTGATTTTGTCATTAGCCTATTCTCCCTTCATCCATCATTTTCGCCAGTTCTTTCGCAAAATATGTAATATAAATGTCACTTCCAGCACGATATGCGCTGACAGCCATCTCCTGGATAATTTTCTCTTCGTCAATAAATCCCATTTTTGCAGCCGCTTTTACCATTGCATATTCTCCGCTGACACTATAGCTTGCCACCGGTACATTTACTATTTTAGAAACTTCGGAAATCATGTCCAGATATGACATAGCCGGTTTAACCATAATAATATCAGCACCCTCTTCTATATCTAAAAGCGCTTCTTTCATTCCTTCTTTTCGGTTATGAAAATCCATCTGGTAAGTTTTCCGGTCTCCAAAGGATGGGGCAGAGCCGGCAGCATCCCGAAACGGCCCGTAAAATGCGGAAGCATATTTCACTGCATAGGACATAACAGGGGTATTTAAGTATCCTGCGCCATCCAGTGTTTCCCGGATTGCGCGCACACGGCCATCCATCATGTCAGACGGTGCCACCATATCCGCTCCTGCTTCTACATGAGACAGGGCTGTTTTTGCCAGAAGATTCAGAGTTGCATCATTATCCACATCCTGTCCGCGAAGAACGCCGCAGTGTCCATGGGAAGTATATTCACACATACAGACATCGGTAATCAGATACATATCCGGAAAGTTCTTTCTGGCTTCCCGCAATGCTCTCTGCACGATTCCATTCTCGTCATAGGCTCCGCTTCCCACTTCATCTTTTTCATCCGGAATTCCAAAGAACATCACACTTTTTACGCCGGCATTATTTAACCGTTCCAGCTGGAAATTCATTCGATCCACACTATAACGATACTGTCCTTCCATAGAAGGAATCTCTTCTTCAATCTGCTTTCCTTCACGAATAAAGATGGGATAAATCAAGGAAGATTTATCCATCCTGGTCTCACGCACCATCTTTCTCAACACTTCATTTCCTCTGATTCTTCTTGGCCTGATTAACATATCCATTTTACAATCTCTTCTTTCTGCTTTAAAATATTTGTTCCGGTTATATTTTCGGATGTTTACGCTGCTGCGGCTCACAGCAGCTGAAAAAATTTTCTTAATTACGTCCTGCTGAACAGAGTTCTTCCAAGCATTCCACAACACTGTCCATGGTTGCCATCCTGGCAACTGCTGTCTGCATCCCCAGTTCAGCTGCTGCCGCCTGCGTCTGCTTTCCGATGCATACAGCCTTAACCTTGCTGTAATCTATATCTTTCACCGCCTGGGTAAAACCCCTGACGGTAGATGCACTGGTAAATACCGCATAATCTATATTTCCCTGCTCGAATTCTTTTTGTTCATCGATCAGTTCCTGGCTTTCATATATCGTCTCATAGGTGGCTATATCCTGAATCTGGATACCCTTTACCACTTTTAATTCTTCCAGTAATTCCTGACTTCCCATTCGGGCTCTTGGTATCAGTATCTTCTCTGTTCCGCAGCATACTTTCGCAAGGGCAGCTCCCAGCGCCTTCCCATCATAGACTTCCGGTATCAGATCTGCATAAAAACCTCTGTCTTCAATGGCTTTTTTCGTCCCCTGTCCGATGACCGCAATTTTCGTCTCGGCTAAACTTCTGATATCAATCTTTTCTTCCTTTAATTTGTCAAAAAACACCTGCACCCCGGTAGGGCTGGTAAAAACCAGCCATTGGTACTGCTTCATGTCCCGGAGGCATTTTTTCAATTTCTCATTCGTGCGGACGGGTTCCGTGCGGATAGCAGGCAGTTCCAAAACTTCTGCTCCTTTTTTGCGAAGCTTTTCGCTCATTACAGACATGAGCTGTTTCGGTCTCGTTACCAGAATTTTATTTCCAGCCAGAGGCAGATCTTCGAACCACGCAAACTCTTCCGCCAGTGCACATACTTTGCCTACTACAATAATTGCAGGGGTTTCAATTCCCTGCCGTTCCACTTCTTGCTCCAGATCAGCCACTGTTGCTACAATCCGTTTCTGTCTGGCAGTAGTTCCCTTTTGTAAAATAGCCGCAGGCATATCGCTGCTCATCCCGGCATCCATAAGTCCCTTGCATATATCTCCCAGGGAACTCACTCCCATGAGAAAAACCAAGGTTCCTTTTGTTCTTACCAGTGCTTCGAAATCGATATCGTATGCCTGACCCTGCCTTTTATGTCCCGTGATTATATGTAAAGAAGAACAAAAATCCCTGTGTGTAACCGGAATGCCATTATATGCCGGAACAGACAGCGCACTTGTGACACCAGGTACCACTTCATATGAAATACCGTTCTCTTTTAGCAGCTCTAATTCTTCACCGCCGCGTCCGAATAAGAACGGATCACCGCCTTTTAGCCTCACCACTTTTTTTCCGTCCAGGGCTTCCTTTACCAGAACCTGATTAATTTCTTCCTGAGGCATGGTATGGCGGTTCGCCCGTTTGCCTACATCAATGAGCTTTGCAGTCTGTGGAATCATCCCCAGTACTCCCTGCCCTACCAATGCATCGTATACCACAACCTCTGCCTCTTCTAGTACTCTTTTTCCTTTTATTGTAAATAAACCAGGGTCCGATGGACCTGCACCTACCAGCCATACTTTTCCAGCCATATCAGTTGCCTTCCTTTCTGTATTGCTCCCGTAATTCCCGCGCTAAAGCTTTTCCGGC
>NZ_JAWYAJ010000178.1:0-7219 GCF_034124845.1 Robinsoniella sp. | reverse complement strand
AGCCAATGAACCTACCAGAAGTTCATTTATATGCGCGCGGGTGGTTTACAGTACGGACCCGGAAATCGAAGAAATTGTGGCAGAAATTCCCGTATTCCAGGAGCAGGAACAGGCAGAAAAAATGAAGTCTTTTTATAGCTGCATGAAATTGAGTTACGATTATTCCTGGCATGTCTGTAAGCCAGATGGTTATATGCGCCTGAAGGCGGCGGGTGATATTATTTACAGCTGCTATCGTATGATTCTCCAGGAGAATAAAGTGTTATTCCCTTGTAACAGACGATTAGAGGAGACGGTACAGGCACAGGAAAATAAGCCCGATGGGTACGTGGAACTCTGCAGGAAGTTTGAAGAAGACCTGTCCGATGAAAACTGTGATAAGGTAGTAAATGCGTATCTCAATTGGAGCCAATATCCCCACGAAAAAGATAACAGCAAACTTTTCAGCCAGTATGTAAGTGATTTCGAGCAGTGGTGGATTGAACCGCGGCCGTTGATTTATGAATGGTAAAATGACAAACAGGCAGACACCATATGTAAAGGTGTCTGCCTGTTTAAGCGGAATCACTTTGTTCAAACTCTCTGGTAAGATTCTTCAGCCAGAGATATTTCTTATAATGTCTGTATACAAATGGCAGTTTCACCAGTTCATCCAGACTGATGATAAAGTATACCCATCCCACAGGCAGGTTGAAAATAAATGCACACAAAAGTCCCAGGGGAACTGCGAAGAGCCACATATCAATCGTATCGCAGATGAAGCCAAACTTCGTATCCCCTCCGGCACAGAAAATGCCTGCGATTATGGTGGAGTTAATGGATTTCCCGATTACGTAATAGGAGCAGATATACAGCATGGTGCTTAAGTATCCTCTAGCCAGTTGGGACAATGAAGCAAAATCCAGGATAAAGGGTCTGGCTGCTAATATAATTCCGCCGCCGATCACACCGGTAACCAGGGAAAGTTTACAAAGTCTGGCAGCATATAGTTTTGCCAGCTTTAAATCTTTTTTCCCCAGCTCAATTCCAAGCAGGATCGCACCGCCGCTGCTGACACCAATACACAGGGAGATGGCAAGATTTTTAACGATATTGGCAATGGAATTTGCAGCTACCGCATCACTGCCAAGATGTCCCATGATTACAGAATACATGGTAAATCCACAGCCCCAGACCAGTTCATTTCCCAGCACAGGGGTGGAGTAATGCATGAAATCTTTGAACAGTTCCCAGTTATTTTTTATAATATATTTGATACGAATCCGAACGTTGTCTTCTTTGGCGGATACGGCAATGCACCAGATGAGCTCTATTGCCCGGGATATGGTGGTAGCAGCTGCCACGCCTGCCACACCTGATTTGGGGGCGCCGAAAAGCCCAAAGACAAAGACTGCATTTAAAATAATATTCAGAATCATAGCGGTAGAACTGATAATGGTACTCAGCAATGCTTTGCCGGTATTTTTCATAATACAAAGATATATCTGGGAAACGCTGGTAAACAGATATGATATCCCCACGATTCTTAAATAAGGTATCCCTGTTGCGATTAAATCCGGATCGGAGGTAAAGATCATCATCAGCTGCCCTGTGAAAAAGATTGCTCCAACGGCAAATAAAACAGAGATGACAAGGGATAATTTAATGGAAATGCCCAGAACTTGTTCAACGACGGATTTATCTCCTTTGCCCCAATACTGGGCTGCGAGGATCGTGGTTCCGATGGTAAGTCCCGCATAAAACAGACTGAGCACAAACTGAACCTGGCTTGCCAGAGAAACTGCAGAGAGAGCAGTCTGGCTTACCACACCCACCATTACAACGTCCGCTGCACTTACGGCAGCGGTCATCAGATTCTGGAATGCAATCGGCAATACGAGGGCTATGAGACTGCCATAGAATCCCCCCTTTACCGGGATGATACTTTTTAAACTTTTCATCATTTCCCAATCACTTTCCGGAGATATTCGCCCATGCTTCCTCATCGAATTCTTTATTCTTGTAATAATATTTCCGGTCATTTTCGGTTATTTGTTTGATTGGCCTGCATGGATTTCCCACTGCAACCACATTAGCGGGAATATCTTTGGTTACGACACTTCCGGCACCAATTACTACATTGTCTCCAATTGTCACACCGGGATTGATGACCACATTGCCGCCAATCCAGACATTGTTGCCAATGGTAACCTTTATACCGTATTCATAAGCTGAATTGCGGGAATCCGGATGAATCGGATGTCCGGCAGTATAAATAGCAACATTTGGTGCAAGCATGACGTTATCGCCAATGGTAACCTTTGCAACATCAATGATGGTACAGTTATAATTTGCAAAAAAATTGTCGCCTACTTCAATATGATTTCCGTAATCACAATAAAAAGGTGGATTGATAAATGCTCCTTTTCCTGATTTGCCAAGCAGCAGCTGCGTTAATTTCCCAAGGCCGTCAAAATCGGAACGATCCATAAAATTAAATTCCTGTAAAAGCTTTCTGGTTCTTTTTTGCTCCTCAAATACGGCATCGTCTGAAATATATGGCATTTCCCGGTCTCTTCTTTCAATGTTATCCATTTTGTTCCTCCTGATATTACCTTGTTATAAGTATTTTTTCGCCCTTTTGAACTGTTCTTTTAACAGATCATATGGTATTATATTACTATTATTTGTTTAGTTATATAGAGATAATGTCATTTTTTATAAATATATTCTCAGGAATTTGGATGCAACGCAGCTTTTATAATAGAATCACCTGAAATATGCAGCAGGATACACAGCTGGCTGCAGAACTAGTGCCGCCCGGCGCAAATACGCCGGGAGGCACTAGATAAAGTGCGAAAGGAACATTGATATGGAAACTTCTATCATAAAAACGGATCACACACTGAAGCAGCTGGAGGAACATGGGACCCCGATCTATCCGATTCTGATCTCCTCCGGACTTACCCTTAACCTGGATATGGGAATCGTCCCCTGGCATTGGCATAATGACTTTGAATTAACTTATGTTGAGTCCGGTCATTTTCACTTTTCCGTCAGTTCGGATACGTTCAGCCTGGGTCCGGGAGAGGCGATTTTTATTAATTCCAGGGTTCTGCATCAGGTGAAACCAGCTCAAAATGAGAATCCGGTATACTACAGTTATACTTTTGCACCGGAATTTATTTCAGAAACCATGCAAAGCTTAATCGCAGCCAAGTATATCATTCCCCTTATGCAAAACGGGGGTTTTCCCTATCACATATTCAATAAATCAACACCTTGGGAGCTGGACTGTCTGTCCCATATCGGCACCCTGAATCAGGCAGCGTCCTCCACCGGATTCGAAAGGGAATTTTTAGTGCTGCATTCCCTGCAAAGGGTTTTTATAGATATGATACAGAATCTTCCCGGTCTTTGCACGGCATCCCCGTCTCCGGTAGATTCTTCTCATTACAGTATCATGAAAATTATGCTGTATATAAAAAAGCATTATACCGAAACAATTACGCTGGAGGATATGGCGAATGCTGCTAATATCAGCAAAAGCAGCTGCAACAGGCTGTTTCACAGAATACTGAATATGACGCCGTTTGGCTATCTTCTGGAATTCAGGATCGACCAAAGCAAGAAATTATTGAAACAGGATACCAGGTCCGTTACAGAAATAGCTTACGCCTGTGGTTTTCATGACGTAAGCTACTATTGTAAAGAATTTCGCAGGCAGAACGGAATCTCACCGGAAAAATACCGAAAGAGAGACTGGGCTTAGGATCGTCTGACTGATAATTTTCTCCGGATTATAATGGCTGTAAAGGAAATGACACCCAGCAAAGAGCAGAGGATTCCTGCACCAAGACCTGGGGTAACATATTTTAATACTACCTGATGTTCACCCGGTTCCAGTAAAATGCCGGAATAAATGGTATTTACTCTTAAAAGCTCTGCTTTCTCACCATTCACATAGGCGCTCCAGCCTTTGGAATAAGGAACGGACATACATAAGACTTTAGCAGAATCCAGATGGATGGAACCGCTTATTCTGTTAGGCGAAAACACCGGGTTTTTCAGATAGTCCTGTTTTAAATGACGGATCTGTGCAGCATATTGCTGCATTGGCTGGCTGTTTACAATAAGATCATCAAAGGTGTAGATGCCTTTTTGTTGAAATGTAAGCTTGATCTCTTTTAATGGGCTGCTGCTGTATGCAAAGTTTAACAGGTAATCGTTACGTCCTTCATACCAGCGGTATTCGGGAGTTAAAATCGTTAGATTTTTTGTAATACCATTTGCGGCAGCTGAAATTTCAGCAGATGTTTCTGTTTTTTTACGTTTCTTCTGGTTATCGTTCTTAAACCTGAGATTCCGGAAAATGAGATAATTTTCAGAGTCCCTTATTCCTTTCAAGGTAATTGTTATGGAGGAAGAAGGTTTTTTTACGTGGAAATTTCCGTTCTTGTATGTGACGTTTTTTGAGGGGCTTATGCTATAAGGGAGTTTTTTATCTGTATATTGAACTTCTGCTTTTTTCAGTAATCCCAAGTTTGAAGCTGATAAAGGTGCCTCTAATTGCGTATTTTCAACAGCCTCATCCACAGTATCCCCGACTGCATCATGATCTATGTCCAGAACGGCTGCCTGAAGCATCGCCGCCTGTTTTTGAGCTGGGTCCAGAGGTTCATATTCTGACCGGGGGAGATAGCTGTCATAGGTATATCCAAAGGGCAGCATATTCTGATTCTGGTATATCCGGTAAGGGGATTGCGCTGTCTGTGGCGTCTGCAGCAGGGTATAGCCGTAAAATGGATTCTCTTTTAAAGTGCTGTCCCCAATCTGGTATTTCACATTTGCCAGGGAATCCAGGATAATTCGGTTGTCCAGTCCACGGTAGCAGTTGGTACTGCGATACGAACCAGAGACTTTAAGCAGAAATTTACTCACATTTCCATCGGCTATGCTATAGTAAAAGTCCATTCCATTTAAACCGCTCAACAGGGCGGAATTTGTTCGGGAAATATCCGAAGCCTGTCCCATAAGCTCATACCGGAAGAATTCCGGGTCATTTAACTGCATAAGTGCGCTAAGAGGTTCATTTACGATGACGGAATAGGAAGCATCCCTGTTGTGAAAACGGCTGTCATCCGGGTCGCTGAAATAAAACTGGTCAAATCCATAACAGGCAATTCCGGCTGTCATTAATAGGAGATATGACAGGTATGCCAGTGACTTCCCGTGTAAATATGCGGATGTATAGCGGATGGGCAGAACCAGAACCGTTACAGCCAGTAATATGCCAAATTTAACAAAACTCTCATCAGAATTTTGTCCAAGGGTACCGCAAAGGATGAGATAACAGGCAGTAACCCCTGCTAAAACCAGAAATTGCCGCTTGTGAATCTGTAAAAACTCAGGTAACATACACACCAGAATAAACGCCATCATGAAACAATATGCATAACTCCAGCGGTTGGCGGCATAAGAAAATACATTTAGTACATGTCCGGCATAAGGAATCAAAAGAAATCCAGTCAGAACCAGGAAGCAGACTTTCAGGCTCCGGTATTTCTTTTTCTGCATAAGTAATAAGACGAGTGGGGGAAAGGTAATGACAGAGCAGCCGATAAAAGTCCAGTTCCCGGCACCCTGACCTGTGAAAATGCCAAACAGAAGCTTCTTGTAGTACCCCGGCTGATAACCTATGTTAACTGTATGATCCATGCTGAAGCGTCTGCTGGTTAAAGCAGCCAGAATACCGGGCAGTAACAAGAACCCTGCAAGCAGAACACCGACAAAATAAAAACCGCTGAAGCGTGCCAGACATAATAAAAAATGGCGCACTCTGTGTTCTTTATAATAATCAAAAAAGCGTATAATCGCATATAACAAAATGAGAATACTTAACACATAGAAAAAATAAAAATTACTCAGAGCAGAAATAAAAATCATCAGAATAAAGAAGCAGGGCGATTTCTTCTGAAATATTTTTTCTATCCCCATCAGCAGAAAGGGCAGATATATCATTGAGTTTGCGAAAAAGGGATGTGTTGTGGATGCATACAGCGCATAGGCAGAAAAAGCATAGACGCATGCTCCGCAAATAGAAGGAAAACGATCCTTTTTCATTACCCGGCAGTAGAATAAAAAACCGATGCCCGACAGATAAAGGCGCAGGATAATGAGACCTCCATATAAATATTCCGTTTTCGATGCCGGAACAAATGCAGAGAGAAGGGTAAGGGGATCTCCGATTACATAATAGTTTAATGTGGTGATCACGTCGGAGCCAAACCCCAGCTTAGAATCCCATAGAGGTATTTCCAGATTTCCCGTTTCTATAAAAGTTCGGATGATTTCCCGTAAATATTTCCCATAATAGCCAAGGGCAGAAAAATGCTGATTAAGGGCATCGCCGTTTGAAACCAGGGACTTATTCTGGGAGAACAGCCAGAAAAAGCATATACCAAAGATTATGACAAATAAAATACTGTATAAGGCAAAGCATGAAACGGGGAATGTTTTCTCATTTTCTGACACTGGTTTATTTAAGGGAGAATGCATATTTCGGAACCTCTCTGTTATCATTTGTGGTGTAATGTTATTAAGAAAATAATACCATATATATCCAGTCAAGTATATAAGTTTATGAAGCAAGAAAGCTGGCAATATGCAGGTTGACATTGCGGTACCCGTAGTGAGTCTGGAACCTCCGTTGCGGCAGCCCATTTGGCAGGTGCCGCTGAAGATTTAATGACATATGGAATCGTACACGGGAATAATCTCAGTATGAATACAGCTGCCAGTAATACGTATTTGTTAAGGGGAGCAGACCGCACTCCCGCTTACAGTTATCCCAACCAAGAATGGGGAATGGGGGCTTTGAATCTGTACCAGACAATACTCCGGCTGCGAGAATGACTGGAAAAAGTAAGACATAGGATAATGATATGATTTGTGGTACAATGTACAAAACAGCAGATGATTTCGTACAGGCAAAAGGAGTGGAGTATGCGTTTAAAGGCCAAAGATATTGCAGAAGCACTAAAAGTATCCCCGGCAACAGTTTCCTTAGCATTAAATGACCGTCCGGGAGTGAATGCAGAGACGAAGAAGAGAATACTGGAGTATACAGAACAGATGCAGGAGCTTCAGAAAGAAGAACGGCGAAGTGCCAGGGACATGAATAAGGGTACCCTGCTGATGCTTCATTACGTCAAACATGGAGTGATACTGGAGCGAAGTT
>NZ_JAWYAJ010000177.1:0-21108 GCF_034124845.1 Robinsoniella sp. | reverse complement strand
GGGAAAATACAATGTACAAAAAAGAATCTGTTTTTGAAAGTGTAGAGGCGAGAAGAATACGGATTCGCGCAAAGGAAACAACAGCAGGAAACCCAAAAGACGTAAACAAATTTATATGTGCAGCAGAATTTTATGTTTATGAAAAATTTGTGCCTGCTCCTGAGATACCGGCAGAGGAAGTAGTAATATCTTCGGACAAACTCTCCCTGTATGAGAATGCATCAGACACACTTACCGCCGATGTTCTTCCACAAAATGCATCTTACCAGGAGGTAAAATGGAAATCTTCTGATAATACAGTAGCTATGGTGGAAGGCGGAGTAGTAACTGCGCTAAAGTCAGGAACAGCTATTATTACAGCAGTCAGTAGGGATAAACAGGCGTCTGCAACCTGTGAGATAACGGTAAGCGCTGATCCGGAATTAGTTGAACAACTTTATAATCTCTGCAAAGAGTATGATCAGGTAACAAAAGATATGTATACAACTGAAAGTTGGAAAATATTCCAGACAGCCTTGGAGAAAGCAAAAGCAATTATAGAAAATCCTTCAAATATACAAAGGGAAATGGATGCCTTAAAGTCAGCTTATGATCAATTAAAGGAAATTGAAGGCGTTGAAATTGACCAGAAAGAAGTGAATATTGAGGTTGGCGCAGTAGAACAGTTATCGGTGCGTCAGAATGTTGATGGTGAAATTCAGTGGCGCAGCAGTAATAATGAAATTGTAAGTGTTAGTAAAGAAGGAAAAGTATTAGCCCTTGGGGCTGGAACAGCGATCGTTACAGCAACGGTGAGAGATACTGAATTTCAGAGCAGTTGTACCATCAAAACAGAAGGCGGTGAATCGGGAAATCTTGCAGTTCGGGCAAGTAAGGTAACATCAGATAGCCAGCACGAGAACTTTAAACCTTCGAATGTAATTGATGGTAGAACCGGTGGGGAAGGAAATGAATCTGCTGCTTATGCCTGGGTATCAGCCAGCAAGAAAATTGTTGAGCCTCGTTGGGTACAGTTAGACTTCGATAATGAAATTAGTATTAACAAATGGAAAGTTACACATGTAGCTTCTAATGGGGATATAAGAAGCGTTGCTAAAGATTTTGAACTACAGATAAGTGATAATGGAGTGGACTGGACGAGAATAGATAATGTATCGGGTAATAAAGAGCTGGTTACAGAAAAACGGTTAAGTGAGAAAGTCACTTCAAAACATTTTAGATTGTATATCACGGTAGCAGATAATTACAATGGACAGTGGCCAAACAATAACGCCAGAATTGATGAGTTTGAACTGATCGCCGCCGATGCACCAGAAGTAATGCTTACAGAGGTGAAAAAAGTGCAGGATTTAAAACTGTATGCGGGTACGACTCTGGAAGAACTGGAAGGAAAGCTTCCAAAGACAGCTGAGGTAACCCTGGGAGAGGATTTTGTAACAGAATACCCGGTTATCTGGAACACAGATGATTATAAGGCAGAAGAAGAAGGAACTTATACAATGGAAGGTGCCATTACAGTTCCGACTGTAGTAAAAAATCCTGAAAATAAAAAAGCAAGCATAAAGGTCGTTGTTGAAAAACATGTAATACGTGCCGTTGAATATCTAATGGACATCGAAACAGAACTGAATATACCAATAGAAGAGTTAAGAATACCGCAAACAATAGTGGCAGTAATGGACGATGATTCCACGCAGGAAGTAAGTGTTATATGGAATAAGGAAATCTATAATGCGGAAACTGCAGGGACTTATAAATTACAAGGAATAATTGCAGAAAGTGATACTTATAAAAATCCATATAATGTAAAGGCAAAACTTAATATCTTTGTAAATGAGGTACCAAATATCACTGAAATAGGACTTCAGGCAGAAAAAGAAGTAAGTTTTGGTAAGACAGCTGATGAGGTGGTATCCAGCCTGCCAGCAGAAGTATTGGTAAAATTGAATAATGTGGCAGTATGTTACCTTCCAGTGATATGGACATGCGAAAGCTATGATGGAACAAGGGCAGGTGTTTATGGATTCACTGGTACGATTGCTGAAGGCAAAGAATATCAGAATAGGAACAGTCTCCAGGCACAAGTAAACGTTGTGGTTATGGCAGAAGGTGAACCAACTACAGAACAAATAGCAGAATTAAGGCAGAGTATTATGGATGCAGAATCTATTGAAGCTGAAAAATACAGTGAAGAGAGTTATGCAAAAGTGAAGGAAGCATTAGCAGCAGCAAAAGCAGTAGAAGAAAATCTGGAAGCAACGTCAGTGGAAGTCAATACAGTGACAGAGACTTTAAAGGAAAGTATCCGAAATCTGGTTTGCGGGCATCCTGAAACTCAAAACATAATTCTAAATGAAGCCAGCTGCCAGCAGAATGGTGTTCAGATAACCAAATGCAATGTTTGCAACGAGATGATAAAACAGGAAATGATACCGGCTAGAGGACATGACTTTGGTGAATGGGAAACGGTAAAGAATGCAACAATTTATGAAGATGGAAAAGAGACACGCAGTTGTAAGGTATGTGAAAAAACAGAAGAACGCATAATTGCAAAACTACCGTCCTGCAAGGTTGTATTCCTTAATTATGATAACCGTGTACTTGGGCAGATGCAGTTAATAGCGGTAAATGGGACAGCGAAAGCGCCACAGGTACCAGAGCGAAAAGGTTACCGTTTTACAGGCTGGGACAAAACATTAAATAATATCACTCATGATGCGGTAATAAGTCCGAAGTATGATCTGTTAACTTATAAGATAAACTATGCAGGTATGTCAGGAGTAAAAAATGATAATCCGAATGTATATACTACAGCTCAGACAATTATATTGGGAACACCTATAAAACCTGGAATGATATTCCAAGGATGGTATCTGAATGGTTTACGTGTAACAGAGATTCCAGCGGGGAGGACAGGTGATATAACACTTACTGCAATGTGGAGTGAGGTTCCGGCGAAAAAAGGTGATACACTAAGCAGTGGAAGGCTGCAATATACAATTACCAGTGCTGTCTCGGGAAAAAGAACGGTGAAAGTAACAGCGCCTGTGAAAAAAACGTATTCAAGCATAACTATTCCTAATACAGTTAAATTCAAAGGGAATACTTATAAGGTTACGGAAATTGGCTCAAAAGCATTTAGGAAGAACACAAGACTTAAGAGTATTAAAGTGAGTAAATATATCACAACAATAGGGTCTTACGCATTTGATGCGGCAGGTAAACTTAAGAGCATTCGAATATATTCTACGTCTTTGAAAACAGTAGGAAAGAATGCGTTAAAAGGAATTAACAGCAAGGCTGTAATTAAAGTACCATCAAAGAAATTTACAGATTATAAAAAGCTTTTGTCAAAAAAAGGACAGAAGAACGATGTAAAAATTAAAAAATAGTGGAAAGACTCTCGGAAATTATATAATTTCCGAGAGGACTTTTTATTTTAATGAAAGGTAGGCTATTATATGAAATTACGTATGAAAGAAGCATTTGAAAAAGGGTGGAAATTCCACCTGGGAGAGTGGGAGATTATGCACCCGGTTAAGAGTGGTATGGCAGGAGGCATCACAGACTGTGAAGATATCGAGGATGGAGAATGGCTAAAAATAGCTTACTTTGATGAACGTCCACAGGAGACTATCTGCGACGATGAATGGAAAAATGTTGCGATTCCCCATGATTGGTGTGTGGAAGGAAAATATTATAATGATGAAGGTAAAGTAAAACACCATAAGAGTCATGGTTACCTCAATGGAGGAATCGGATATTATCGTAAAGAGTTTTCCGTTTCCCAGGAGTTATTGGGCAAAAAAATAGGAGTAGAATTCGATGGTGTGTTCCGTAAGAGCACTGTGTGGGTAAACGGACACCGAATGATACATCATGAAAGTGGTTATACCGGATTTTATTGTGATTTATCAGATGTGTTACGTTATGGAGAAACGGGGCGAAATGTAATTGTAGTTCGCGTGGATGCCAGAGATTATGAAGGCTGGTGGTATGAGGGAGCAGGAATATACCGACACGTCTGGCTTATGATAACGGATAGGATTCATATTAAAAGACATGGGATCTATGTTACAACGCCAATGGTGGAAACGAATTGTGCGCAGGTACGAATAGAAACAAAGGTAATAAATGAACAGTTTGATGACAAAAGCTGCCGTGTAATATCTCGTATTTTGGATAAAGAAAAACAGGTGGTAGCAGAGTCAGGAAGTGAGCGGCTGATAGAGTCATTTAAAGAAGATGTATGTAAGTGTATGATTAATATTATGAAGCCTAAATTGTGGTCGCCGGAAATGCCTTATCTTTACACGCTTGTAACGGAGGTTTACGATGGAGAAGAGTTGAAGGATGTTCAGGAGACAAACTTTGGTGTTCGAACGATTGCATATGATCCAGACAAAGGATTTTTGTTAAACGGACAGCCTTATGTAATAAAAGGCACATGCAATCATCAGGATTTTGCGGGTGTCGGTGTAGCACTTACCGATAAAATTATTGAATATAAAATAAAATTATTAAAAGAGATGGGGAGCAATGCTTACCGTTCTGCTCATCATCCGGCAACACCGGAGTTATTGGATATTTGTGACCGTATGGGTATGCTGGTTATGGATGAAAACAGAAGATTAGACAGCTCAGAAGAAGGAATAAGAGATCTTAGTGAAATGCTTTATCGTGGGCGTAATCATGCTTGTATCTTTATGTGGAGTATGGAAAATGAAGAGATACTGGAAGGAACCATAATGGGGGCACGTATACTGAAAACACTTGCTGCAGTAACACGAAGTATCGATCCCACAAGACCGGTAACTGCAGCCATGAATCACGGCTGGAATGATGGTGGATATAGCAACGAGGTCGATGTGACAGGGTACAATTATGGACAGCGAGATAACCAGGATATTCAGGATCATAAACTTTACCCTAAACGATGCATGATTGGAAGTGAAAGTGCCAGCTGCACTGTTACAAGGGGAATATATAATAAAGATAATATCAATGGATATTGTCCGGAGTATGGTACCCATATTCCGGATTGGAGCTGTTCGGTGGAAAAGGCATGGACAAATGTAGCAAAGAATTCTTTTTTATCAGGGGTTTTCATATGGACAGGATTTGATTACAGAGGAGAACCGACTCCATATGAGTGGCCAAATATCAATTCTCATTTTGGTATCATGGACACCTGTGGGTTTCCCAAAGATAACTACTTTTATCTGAAATCCCAATGGTGTGTTGAGCCTATGCTTCATATTTTACCTCACTGGAATTGGATAGGAGAGGAAGGGATCGAAAAAAATGTATGGATATATACTAATCTGACAGAGGTTGAACTTTTTTTAAATGATAAAAGTATGGGAAGAAAAATATGCAATCCTTATGGGCATTTGGAATGGAAGGTGCCATACGAACCAGGAGAGCTTCGGGCTGAAGGCTTTTATAATGGACATTTTTTTATAAAGGAAACAGTCGTTACTTCGGGTAGAGCATATCAGATTAAAGCAGATGCAGATAAAAAACAACTTCAAGCTGATGGGTGTGATATTACCTTTATTCGCATTTCTGTATTAGATGAGCGTGGAATTATAGTACCAGATGCAAATCATAAGATAACATTTTCTGTGGAAGGTGCTGCAAGGATACTGGGAACAGGAAATGGAAATCCAAGCAGCCATGAGCAGGATAAAGCTTCAGAAAGATGTGCGTTTTCTGGAAAGTGCTTGCTTATTATACAGTCCAACGGTGAAGAAGGAGAAATTGTAGTTACTGCATCTTCCATAGGACTGAAGGATTGTATTATTAAAATAAATTGATATTGAGTAATTTAGCTCTTTGATGCTTATATTGTTTTGATTTTCTAATGAATATATTTGAGCAAAAAAGAAACGTTATATATATCCCAATCGTGTATAATTAGTATGGAGACCATGACCCAAACGGTTTTTTTATGTTATGTAACATGCACAGGATGTTATCTGATAAGATTGTGCTTCTGAGTAACTTATAAAAGCAAAGATCTAAACGGAGAAGGTTTGGTATTTGTCCTTGATTAATTAAAGAAAACTCTAGAATTATAAGTGGTAGTCAGAGAACGGAAGTCTTAAGCAAATACATAATTAAAGAAATAACAGATGTAAAAATGAATTATCAGATAATAATTGGATACAGGTGGGAGACAAAATTTAAATTTTAATTGAAAATATAAGGGACATTGTGCCTTTGCAATGAACGCACAGGGAATCGTATAATCGTATAAAAATATCCCGTAAGTATGATGCTTGCGGGATATTTTTTTGTCCAATATTCATGACACAGGGGTAAAAGAGTTTGCCTGATATTAATTTGGTCTATGTATGTAAAAACAGAACGGAATATGTCAGAATGATATAATAAAGTTATATGGTAACAATGTAAAATCGTAATAAAGTTCAAGAATACTGAATTTATTCAATCCAGCTAAAAAAGAAATTGAAATATTGACAATTATTATAAATATATTCCTAAAAAATATAAATAGTCCTATGTTAAAATAATGACTAAGAAAAAAAACCGAACTTAGTATTATTAAAAATTACATTCAAAAAAGAAAGTAAAAAATATATGTAATTAGGAGGAAAAGATGAAAAGGAAACGTTTGTTGGCGGCAATTTTAGCATTATCCTTGGTTTTGCCTCAGGCGCTGCCTTATGCAGAGGTAAAAGCAGAGAGCGCAGCGGTGGTATATGAAACGAAAAATGACAGACAGGTCATTAATTTTAATACAGACTGGCATTTTTACAAAGGAGACATACCGGGAGGAGAAAAAGAGGACTTTAGAGATGACGCCTGGGTGTATGTTAATCTTCCTCATTCCACAGAGTACTATGATGCGGATAACAAGGATGCCTATCTGGGAATCAGCTGGTACCGCAAGGCATTTGTGGCAGATGCAGCATGGGCAGAAAAAGAACTGCTGCTTACTTTTGAAGCAGCTATGCAGAAAGCAGAAATATGGGTGAATGGCCAGCAGGTTAAAGTACATAAGGGTGGCTACAGCCCAATTGTGATCAATCTGGCAGAGCACTTAAAATATGGAGAAGAAAATGTAATCGCTGTTGAACTTGACAGTAGACCAAATACTGGCTTTGCGCCTGGAAAGACAACCCGGATTTCCAGTATTGGGGTGGTATTTATGGTAATTCTTACCTTACAATAAAAGATCCAGTCCATATCACTGATGAAATAGAAGAGGAGACTGTTGCCGGAGGAGGTGTGTTTGTCACTGCTCCGTCAGTCAGTGAAAAAAGTGCAGATGTGCAGGTCAAGACGCAGGTAGAAAATACGGGAACAGAAGCTCAGAATGTTACTCTGGAAACTTATATTATAGATGAGTCAGGTCACGTAGCCGTACAAGAAACGCAGTCACAAAAAGTGGAAGCAGGAGCATCAGTTGAGTTTAAGCCTTTGCTTACGGTAGAAAATCCAAAACTCTGGTCCTGTGATACACCAGAGCTTTATACAGTTCGTACCACAGTCAAAGTCAATGAGGAAGTGAAGGATAGTGTGGATACCACATATGGAATCCGTAAAGTGGAGTGGAAACGGGATGGATTGTACATAAATGATGAGCTGACCAAAGTAAACGGTGTAAATCTTCATGCAGAAACCTATATGTTTGGGAATGCTGTACCGGAAAGTGCCATTTATGATGAAATCAGGGAGATAAAGGAAAACGGGTTCGACTTTGTCAGAATGGCACATTATCCTCATGTGCAGGCATTTTATGATGCGTGTGACACTTATGGAGTCATAGTATTGGAGTGTCCGTCTGGCTGGCAGTATTATAACAATACAGAAGAATTTAAAGAAAGTACATATAATGAATTGCGGACCACAATACGAAGCCACAGAAATCATCCAAGTATTGTAGCATGGGAGACGAGTCTGAATGAGAGCAATTACACTTATGACTGGGCAGTGCGGATGAATCAGATCGCAAAGGAAGAGTATCCGGAGAATGGGGATTCCTATGCATGGACGGCAGGATGTCTGCACTGGGATGCCTTTGATATCGGACTTGGAACACCTCAGGCACGTATATTTCAAAGTGGCAGTGAAGGTGCTGAAAATGCGGAGTATAAGGATAAACCGGTTATCGTAGCAGAATATGGCGACTGGACTTACGGGGGAACCAGTTCTACCACGCGTGTAACCAGGGAAAAGGAAAACTCCTATGGTAAAAAAGGCGGTGACGTAGGAATGCTTATTCAATCTGACAATATTCAGGAAAGTGTAAGCCTGATGAAGTCCAAAGATTATGTGGGCGCATCCATGTACTGGGATTATGCAGATTATGCAGGATTTGATTCCGGTTTGCTGACATATTGCGGAGTTGTGGATTTGTACAGAATCCCAAAGCATTCTGCATACTTTTATCGGAGTCAGCGCGCACCGGATACAAATCTCTCTGAGTATGGAATAGAATCAGGTCCTATGGTCTACATTGCGAATCTTTGGGATCAGGATGCGGACAATACAGAAGTACGTATATTCAGTAACTGTGATACCGTTGCATTGTATCTTGATGGTGAATTCATTGGTGAACAGGGACATGATGAAACCATGTGGGGACCACACGGTGACAGAAGTGATGCAGATATTCCTTCAGAAAGCGACGGTAAAGAAATCGGTACAGAAAACCTGGATTATGCACCGATAACCTTTGATTTAAGGAAATATAAAGCAGGACAAGGTGAGTTGAAGGCAGTTGGCAAGATAGATGGTTCAGAAGTGGCTGAATATACCAGAAAGGCTCCGAAAGAGGCGCAGAAAGTACAGCTGCGTCCAAGAAGTGATACTCCAATACAGTTAGACGGTAGTGATGCTAAATTAGTGTGGATTGATATTACAGATATGAATGGTACCATCGTCACAAATGCGTATAAGGACGTGGATTTGAGTGTGGAAGGTCCAGGACTTATAGTAGGACCAAAGACGATTACCACAAGAGGCGGACAGCTTGCAGTATGGGTAAAAAGCAAACGCGGAGAAGGTGATATTACGTTAAATGCAACTTCAAAAGGACTGGCAGGTTCATCGGTGACACTTTCTGCAGAAGCTGTGGAAGGACTTCCGGAAGTTCCGAAAGATGGTGATGCAGATGAATATGAATTTGATGGAAGCAGCAGCAAAAATATTTTCAGCGGAAAGAAAACAAGTGCAAGTTCGGAAAATGCATATTCAGGGGAAACAGCAGCTAATGCAGTGGATGGTAATGATGACACCAAATGGTGTGCAGCAGATGGAAGTTACCCACAGTGGTGGATGGCAGATCTTGGGTCAATGACTGCTATTTCATCTATAGGACTATCCCTAGAAAGTAATGGTAATATATACCATTATAAAATCGCGGCGTCAAATGAACCGCTGACAGATGAAAATGTGGAGCAGTATACCATCGTGGATCACAGTCTGGGCAGCAAAGAAAACACCGTGATATTTGAAAACACCGTACAGGCACGTTATGTGAGAATTGATTTTACACAGGCATCAAATGGAGAATGGGCTGTTTTAAGAGAAGTATTTGGAACCGGTATCAGTTCCAATATTGCTATGAACAAACCAGTATCAGCCAGTTCGGTAAATAATGAGGGACAGTTATGGGCAGAGAAAGCGGAATATGCCAATGACGGGAACCCTGATACTAAATGGTGCGCGAAGGGTGGTGAAGGAACTGCAGATCACTGGTGGCAGATAGATTTAAAAGATAATTATCGTCTGAGTGATATAAAAATTCATTTTGAAAATGAATTTGCAGGATACAAATTTGTTGTTCAGGGATCCTTTGATGGAGAACATTTCAAGAATCTGGCGGATTACAGAAAAGGAGATTGGTGCGAAAGCGAAGTTGCAGTGGAGTCAGAGGACATTGTCCGATATCTGAGAATTAGTGAAATTACAACAGATAATATGGCAAATTACTGGCCATGTATCAGAGAAGTTGAAGTGTACGGAGAAGCTTCAGACAGCAAACCACTAAGTGTATCAAGAGAAAAGCAGGCATCTGCATCTTCTAGCAGTGAGAACAGCAGTGCTGCATATGGAAACAACGGTGTGCCGAACTATTACTGGTATCCTGAAACAACAACAGACAAAGAATGGTGGATGGTAGACACCATGGGAATTTATTCTCTGGACAATATTCAAATGACCTGGAATGGGTCAGAGAATCACAAATATCTTATTGAGGGTTCCCTGGATCAGATTAACTGGAATGTGCTTGTGGACAGAACAGCAGAGGGAAATGAAGAAGTCCGTCCTTATGAACAGACGGAGGGAGAAGTTCGTTTTATCAGGGTTACTTTACCGGCCGGAAGAGAAACAGAACAAGGATTCGGTCTCTTTGATGCATATGGAATCCAATCAATGGATAGAACTGTAAAAACAGTCAAAACCCCAGAAGGAATAGAGACAGAGACCGGTACGGCTTTAGAAAATATGGAACTTCCCCAGAATATTCTGGCTGTTTTGGAAGAGGGTACACAAGTTGCCCTTCCGGTAGAATGGAATCTGGACAGCCTGACAATAGAAGGTACAAAGGGAACGTTGGAGGGGACGGTTTCTAAAATTTCTGGAGTTGTGATGGAATCTCTAAATGTGTTGCTTGAGATTACATACTCAGGAGGTGAACAACCGGAAGAACCGTCTGAAATTGATATGACAAGCCTGAAGCTTGCCGTGACTATGGCAGAAAAACTGGAATCGGAGCAGATAGAAGTCGGTAACTTTACTTCAGAGAGTTGGGTATTTGTGCAGGAAACGTTAGATATGGCACGAGATCTTCTGCAAAACATCGAAGCTACGCAGGAAGCAGTAGATGAAGCTTTCTTAAATCTCATAACTGCATGCAATTCTCTGGAAAACAGCAGGCAGAAAGCTGGCTTAAAGGCAGTCATTGAAGGTGCAGAAGCAATTTTAGCAGAAGATGAAACGCTGGTACAGTACACAGAAGAAAGTATACAGGCAGTCAGAACTGCAATTGAGCATGCAATAATAATATATGAAAGCGAAGATGTAAATCAGGAAACCATTAACAGTGCCACTACAAGTCTTATGATTGCAGTGACCTCCCTGCTAACAGAAAAAGAAGAGAATCATACAAGGCTGGATCTATTGATTCAGGCAGCTGAAAGTCTTCTTGAAAGCGAAGGGCAGTATACCGCTTCCAGTGTGAAAACACTGAAAAAGGTTCTGGCTGAATCGAAAGAATTGGCTGGAAATAGCCAGATAACCCAGGAGAATATAGATGCAGCATATAATGCATTGGCACAGGCTATGGCAAATCTGGTGAGAAAAGCCAATAAGGCTGAGCTTGACAATGCATTGAAAAAAGCAAATGATATTTTGAATCAATCAGGAAAATATGTGGAAACCAGTATTGCAGGGCTATCTGCAGTGACGGAGGAAGCACAGCGTGTATACGATAACCAGGAAGCAGACACTGCGGTTGCTGGGGAAGTTTTGAAAAAACTCATATCTGAAATCCTGAAAGCCAGGCTTCTTGGAGATGTTACTCTGAATGGCAGAGTAGATACACAGGATGTATCCGAACTGCTTGCATACAGTGCAGAAGTTAATGAACTGACTGATGATCAGATTCAGGCGGGAGATGTAAATGGTGATGCAGTATCGGATAGCAGCGATGCAGCTGTCATTCTTCAATTAGCGGCAGAGAAAATAAATGCATTTTGATTTTTGGATCGTATTTGACATTGTGCGGTGAGATTATGTTGGTCTTTGGAATGAAATTATAATAATAGAAAGAGTACATCAATATAAAGTTTTGATGTGCTCTTTTTACGTTGAATCGTTGTTCACTGTAATACTTTTAGCATTTCATGGCAGTTTTTTTGAACATACAATGCTCGAGATGAAAAAAATATTTTTTTGTCATAAAGTATAATTGCAGCCATAGGCTTCCATATGTTATAATCAAAATAAAATGAAATGACAGTAAAAGTGGCAAAAATATCTCACCTGAAAGGATATATAAATATGAAAAGTAAAAAATGGCTGGTACAAGGAATAGCAATACTCATTTTCGTCGTATTATTTTCAGTGACAGTTTTTGCGGCAGATCAACAAATTTCGGCTGCTGATACAAAGAAAGAAAATCCGCTGAAACATTCTCTTTATGTAAAGGGACAGGATGAAGAAGAGCAGTTGACAAGTGTCAGTGAAGAAGAGTGGAAAGAATTGAAAAAAGCGGGAAAAAGGGACATGGAGAAAACCGCTTTTGTTGTGTTTCAGCCGCAGAAAGCACCAACAGAAGAGTTTATCCAAACAGAGATATCCGGGCTGGTAACAGAAACTGGCGTGGAATCAGCAGAAACAGATTCGCCTGTGTCAAATGAGGCATATGAAAAAACAACCGAAACCCAAACGATTAAGCAAGATGAAACATACGAAGAAATAACCGAGGCTCAAATGTCTGAGTCAGGTGAAATATACGAAGAAATAACCGAGGCTCAAATGTCTGAGTCAGGTGAAACATACGGAGAAATAACCGAGGTCCAAATGTCTGAGTCAGATGCGGCATATGAAGAAACAAGCCTGATGAAAATGCCTGAATCAGGTGAGGCATACGAAGAAACAACCAAAGATCAGATGCTAGAAACGAATGAATTGCCGGTTAAAATTCCGGAAACAGAAATGTTGAAAACAAGTAATCCGATACCAACAGTAAATCTGACAAAAAAGCATAAAAAATATATAGATAAAGCAGGAGATATATTTAAAGAAGTTGTGGTGATCTTTAATGGCTGCATCCCAGAAGACGAATTGTGTTTGACGGAATATTCGAATGTAATCGTAAAGGTATTAGAGAAGGAAGTAAAAGAAACAGAACTGGAAGAGATAATGAAAGTTCTTAATATCGAAGAAACCAGAAAAGATTACAATCAGCATATTGATGAGATCAGATTGAACCGGAGCGAAGGGGTGGAAAGCGAGTCGGAAAATCCCATAACGTTGGTAGATGGGGGGAGTCTCCCTTCGATCAGGGCGGCTAGTTCAAATAACGATGGCACAGATACAGACAATAATAAAAATAAAGATATAACCCTTACGTTTACCATTGACGACATGAGCGCAGGAGAAGATATTCTTACAGCAACATGTGCAATTTCGTCCAAGAAAGAAATAACGAATGGAAAATTAACATTTACCTATGATAAAAATATAATGACTCTGGAAAGTGCAGACACAGAGGAGTTAGAGGCTTTTGAAGACAATGATATGACATGCCGGATCAATGATGCGAATAATGGTGCCGCAAAAGAGGGTACGATAGAGATGACTTTTTCTTCCTCGCAGGGAGCTAAGCTTGAGGGGGACATGCTTTATTTATACTTTGATCTGAAGTCATTAGCAAAAATGGGAGATGTATATGAAATAAAACTGGAAGTTAATGAGATGAAAAATGGTTCTGCCGATTTGACTACCGATGTCAGACAAAGCACGTATACTGTAACAGATGAAGGCGAACTTGAAAATGAAGATGATGAAGAAGATGAAGATGATATGGAAGACAGTGTGGATGATGGCGAGGATGAGAGTGAGTCAGAAACACAGAAACCTCAGGTTGCAAACAAATCAAACACAACGTCATCTGAATCCGGCACAAAAACAACAACCTCCCCAAAAACGACAACCCCACCAAAAACCGGTGATGAAAGTAATACGGCACTTTGGTTCATCATCGCGGTTACATCTCTGTTAACTGTACGGTATACATATAGAAAAAAAAGAAACGCATAATAGTAGAGAGACTAAGAGAAGTCAATACACGTTAATTTAATTACGTGTATTGGCTTTTAACATTTTACATTTTTGTTTTCTTAAGTGTGAAAGGTAGTGAAATGGATTAAGCAGTAAGGCAGAGTTGCTAGAAACTTCCATCCGTAATACTGACGAAAGGATATGGCATAAGAAGAGAAAACATTACAATAAATGGGAGTAATCTTAAGTAATTTTTTATAAAATAACAGTAGAAATGAACTTATTGGATAGTGTATACTATAAACAGTGTTGCTATATTTGTGAATAATCATTCCAGAAAATGAATGAGTGATGATAGTATAGTTTGGGTACACTATGGATAAATACATAATTTCAGAAGAGGATGGATAGCCATGTGTGGAATTTGCGGATTTGTAGGCAATGTAACGGATAAAGAAACAATATTGGGAAATATGATGGATGTCATTAAGCATAGAGGACCCGATTCAGAAGGAAAGTTTTGTACGGATGAAGCTGCATTGGGGTTTCGGAGACTGAGTATCATTGACTTGGAGAGCGGCTCACAGCCTATGTTCAATGAAACAGGTGATATCGCCCTGGTATTTAACGGGGAGATCTACAATTGCCTGGAGCTCAGGGAACGTTTTCAGAAAAAAGGACATGTTTTTGCCAACCGTTCAGACTCAGAGGTATTGTTGCATGGTTATGAGGAGTATGGTGAAAAGTTAGTTAATGAGCTTCGTGGAATGTTTGGTTTTGCCATCTGGGACGCTCCCAATAAAAAATTATTTATGGCAAGAGATTTCTTTGGAATTAAGCCGGTTTATTATGCTATGATAGACGGCAGCCTTGTTTTTGGTTCTGAGATTAAGAGTATATTAGAATTTCCTGGTTTTCAAAGAGAAGTAAATGAAGAAGCACTGGAACAATATCTTTCTTTCCAGTATTCTGCATTGCCTGAGACTTTCTTTAAAGGCATCTATAAATTATTGCCGGGACATTATCTCACATTTCAGGATGGAAAAGTGGAGATTACCCAGTATTTTGATCCTACGCTGGCACCGGAGAAAACAAACGGCACAGAGGAAGAACTGATTCAGAAAATAGATGATGTAATGAGCGAGTCTGTTGAAAAACATATGCTGGCAGACGTGGAAGTAGGGGCATTTGTATCCAGCGGTGTGGACTCCAGCTTTATTGCAGCGAAATATTCCGGGAACAAAACATTTACCGTAGGATTCTTTGATGAAAACAGTCCTTATAATGAAACCCAATTTGCGAAAAAACTTTCGAAACATCTGAAACTGGAGAATCATAGTAAGATTATATCTGAACAGGAATATTGGGATAACATCCCGAAGATTATGTACCATATGGATGAACCGCTTGGAGATGCTGCAGCTATAGCACTTTACTTTGTGGCACAGGAGGCTGCGAAACACGTAAAAGTAGTCACTTCAGGGGAAGGAGCAGATGAATTCTTCGGTGGATATACCATCTACAGAGAACCACTGTCTTTAAAACACATGCAATGGATTCCAAAGCCGGTCCGCCGTGCAATTGCCTGTGTGGCATATAAGCTTCCGGAACATATGAAGGGCAGAAGCTTTCTGATCCGCGCAAGTAAATCTGTTCAGGAACGTTTCATAGGCAATGCCAATATCTTTACTGCAAAGGAAAGAAAGAGTATCCTGAAGCATCCAACCAAGATTATGACACCACAGGAATTTTTGGATCATAATTATAAAAAGATGGCTAAGTACGACGATACGACGAAAATGCAGTACATCGATCTTAAAAACTGGCTTCCGGGAGATATACTTCTGAAAGCGGATAAGATGAGTATGGCTCATTCGCTGGAACTGCGTGTTCCGTTCCTGGATAAGGAAGTATTTGATGTTGCCAGAAGGATTAATACGGAAGAAAAACTAAAAGACCACACAACCAAGTATGCTTTCCGTAAAGTAGCTGAAAAATATTTACCGAAACAGACAAGTGAGAAGAAAAAACTGGGCTTTCCGGTTCCAATCCGTGTATGGCTGAAGCAGGACAGCGGATATGGAAGAACAAAGAAAATGTTTACCGGTGAAAGTGCAGGGAAGTTCTTTAACCAAAAACAGATCATGCAGCTTCTGGATGACCACAGGGCCGGACTGCGGGATAACAGCAGAAAGATCTGGGTAATTTATACATTCTTGATCTGGTATCAGGTATTCTTTGAAGAAAAGGAGCATAACTTCGCATGACAAAAAAGGAATTTGCAGACTGGGCAGAACGGGAAACTATCATTTTGGACGGCGCAACGGGATCAAATCTGATTAAAGCAGGCCTGAAGCGCGGTGTTTGTACAGAACAGTGGATCCTGGAAAATCCCGGAATATTAACAGAATTACAGCGGGCATATGCGGATGCGGGAAGTAATATCGTATATGCGCCGACTTTTGCGGCAAACCGTATGAATTTGAAATATTATGGACTGGAAGAGAATATCAGACAGATGAATCACGATCTTGTAAAGCTGTCAAGAGAAGCAGTACAGGGCAGGGCATATGTTGCAGGTGACCTCACTACATCCGGTAAGATTATCGGCGCTTCTGATGAGGTGACTTATGAGTCTGCATTGGAAATGTATAAGGAACAGATCATTTATCTGGTAGAGGCAGGCGTGGATCTGCTTGTGGCAGAGACCATGATCAGTATTGATGAGACCATGGCTGTACTGGATGCGGCAGCAGAAGTCTGCGATTTGCCGGTGCTGTGTTCCATGACTCTGGAAGCAGATGGAAGTGTGTTTGCAGGGGGAACGGCATGGGATGCGGTGGAATCCCTTCAGGAAATGGGAGCTTCGGCAGTAGGATTAAATTGCTCCGTAGGTCCTGACCAGCTTGAATCAGTAGTTGCTTCTATGAAAAGAGTTGCTTCTGTTCCCATCATGGCGAAGCCGAATGCAGGAATGCCGGTTATCACAGAAACAGGGGAAGCTGTTTATAATATGAATGCAGAAGATTTTGCAAAATACATGATGGCGCTGATCAAAGCTGGTGCCCAGGTTGTTGGTGGGTGCTGCGGCACGACACCGGAATACATTGCGATGCTGGCGGGTAATATCCGTAACATGCAGAAATAATAATTTATACAGAAAAGTGCTGCATTACCAGTTCATTGGTGATGCAGCACTTTTGCAATATGTATCCTCTTACTCTCTGAATTCAAATAAAGCTTTTACAGGGATTCCCAATACGTCCGATATATCAAATAATTTATCCAATGAGATGGATGTAGGCATATTCGGAGCTTCCAGATTACTGATATGAGTCCGGCTTAAATTTGTGTGTTCAGCCAGCTGTAATTGTGTGAGACCGCGCATTTTGCGGTAATAAGCAACGGTAAGCCCAAGCTGCTTATATTGACTTTGGCGTTTTTTGTTCATTTTATCCATATGAATTCCTCCTTGCATATAGTTTATTCTTTGTAAGGAAAAAACGAAACAAGGTATAGACCAACATATGCAATATAAAATTTTGCAAACAGGGAATAAAGATTTCAGAATACAATGTAAAAAATTGCAAAGATTAGTGAGGTTTGGGCTTTTGAAGACTGATTTTAAACTGTATAAATTCCTGTACCTCTTTTTGGAGTGAGGGACTTAAATGATTATAGCTGTATAATAACTCCTGTTCTTCTTTTGTCAGAATTGTGGAAATCAGGTCATATTGCTGTCCCCGGATCAGATAATCCATGCTGATGCCAAATAAATCGGCCAACTGTACCAGTGAATCCAGCGGCGGAGTCCGGTAACCGTTTTCATAATTTGTATATGTCTGCCGTTCTACATTTAATATCGTACTGACATGCTCCTGTGTATACCCGCGGTCTTCACGCAAACGGCGAAGACGCTGTCCTAAAGTTGATCTCAACATAAGATACCTCCAAATATTTTAAATATTATAGCAAGTAATGGTAAATATTTCCTTTTAGGACACGAAATGAAACCGGGATGCCACATACCGAATTTCCTGTTGAAATTTGTCGGAAAGGAAGAATTATGTCTATAAAATTTTTGGAATATAAGTTATTGAAACTGCCGGAGTGTGAGGGGAGCAATATAAGAAAAAGAAAGAATATGACATTGACAGAATCAGCAGTATGCATGGAGAGAACAGCACCTGTAGAATGAGAATATCCGGGAGAGTGTGAGACCCTCCCGGATATTCAGAATTGTATCTGACTCAGATAGCTGTTGTGATAACGGCCATCGAATGTTACATCTTCCTGAAACCAATCAGGCGGGATAAAATGATCCGCTGTTTCTTCGTCGGGAAATTCTACCTCAGCCAGTATTAAGGGGGCGAACGGTGAATCAAAGATATCCAGTTCAATGTTTAAACCCTGTGCAAGAGGGATTACGTATCTTTTTTTGGATATGATATTTCCGTCAGCTTTTGGTTTTAAGTGTTCGTATGCATCCTTCGTAAGCGGAAGATTATATTCTTCCCGAACCATCATGCCTTTTCCCTTGTATGTGAGAATATAATCATCATCCTGCCTGCGGATACGTACCACTGGCTCTGTACATAAATATCCCTGCTCGATAATATGATAGGGGTAGGAATTGAGATTTACAGGTAAATCTTTTATCAGATATTTTCGTTCGATTTCCATAGTTACCTCCTGTATGAGTAATACTTTGAAACATGCTCTACGGTTATCATAATATATTTACAATAGAAAGTAAATTGTTTTTCTAAACTACTGGTATAATGAAATTATTTTTGGTAGAATAAAGAAAATAGTCAAAGGAGGTTTTGAAATGGATAAAATATATATTTTTTTAGCAGAAGGTTTTGAAGAAATAGAAGGATTAACCGTTGTGGATTTGCTTCGACGCGCGAAGTTGGATATTACCATGGTATCCATGACCCAAGCCTTAGCTGTGACCGGTTCCCATGGTATACAGATTACGGCTGACGCTGTTTTTGAAGAGGTTGATTATACGGATGCAGGGATGTATGTCCTTCCGGGTGGGATGCCGGGTACCTTAAATCTGGGTAACCACGAAGGACTGGTAACTTTACTGAAGAAAGCCCATGCTGAGAACAGAAAGATCGCTGCAATTTGTGCGGCACCCAGCGTACTGGGTACAAGTGGTATTTTAGAAGGCAAAAGAGCTGTCTGTTATCCGGGATTCGAAGATAAACTGACCGGAGCAGAGGTATCGGAAGATCCGGTAGCCGTAGATGGGAATATCATCACCAGCAGGGGGATGGGAACGGCAATTGAATTTTCGCTGGCGATTATTACTGAGTTTCTGGGAGAAGAAGAAGCACAGAGAATAGCAGCATCAATTATATATAAATAGAAAGAAAGATCGTGAGGAAAGTATATGTTATGGACGAGGTATGAATTAAAAGACAGAGCGAAGAATGTGCTGAGGGGATGCATTTGGTCTGCCATTCTGGTCTGCCTGATATCAGGGCTGTTAAGCGGTGAGTTTGGCGGAAATGGTTCCGGAGGACGGTCCTCCGGACACAACAGCGGCATGGAATGGTTCACGGGTGATCATACCGAAGAAACGCGGAACAGTGACATGGCAGATGAAGAAGGAAATGATGACGGTCAGTCCGGGTTTACCGGTCGGATTGCCGATGGTGCAGGAGGGCTGATAAAGGATGCCGGAACCAGAATAAGCGGACTGCTGACAAGAGGCTTATTCCCAATCTACGTTTACATGGGATTGATGATGCTGTTATTTAGTATCGTACTGCACCTGCTTATTGGTATGCCGATCTTGGTGGGAGCAAAACGGTTTTTTATGTGCAGCAGGGAAAGGCGGACCGGAGTGGGCGAGCTGCTGTATGCATTTAAGAGCAGATATATAGTAAATGTAGTACTGACCATGTTTTTACGGGAAGTAAAAATTTTCCTCTGGACCCTTTTATTGATCGTACCGGGAATCATTAAAAGCCTCCAGTATATGATGGTTCCTTATATACTTGCAGAGAATCCGGATATGGAACGGAAAAGGGCTTTTGAACTCAGCGCTGAGATGATGAGCGGACAGCTCTGGGAAGTGTTTATTTTGAAACTGTCGTTTATCCCCTGGATGATTCTGGGAGCCATATCCTGCGGCATTGCAAATGTGCTGTATGTGAATCCCTATATGGCTGCCACTGAGGCGGAATTGTATGGTGTACTTAGAATATATGCTATAGAAAACGGGATTAGCAATACCTATGAACTGCCCGGATTTGCTGAGGAATGTTTATAAAAAGTTCACGAATAACAAATAAAAAAAGTATGGCAATTTAGAAAGGCTTGTGCTATACTATTAAAATGACTGTAAGTATGGGAAAATATAGCGTTCTCCATACGATTGATTAAGGAGGAAATTAGATAACATGAGTTTACAGGTAGAGAAGTTAGAAAAGAACATGGCGAAGCTGACAATTGAAGCTTCTGCAGAAGAGCTGGAAAAAGCAATTCAGGCTGCTTATCAGAAAAATAAAGGTAAAATTAACATGCCAGGTTTCCGTAAAGGAAAAGCTCCAAGGGTTATGATAGAGAAAATGTACGGCCCGGGCGTTTTTTATGAAGATGCAGCGAATGCATTAATTCCAGACGCATATGCAAAAGAAGTGGAAGGTTGCGATTTAGATATCGTTTCACAGCCTAAAATTGATGTTGTACAGATTGAAAAAGGAAAGTCCTTTATCTTTACAGCTGAAGTAGCTTTAAAACCAGTTGTAACACTTGGCGAATACAAAGGTGTGGAAGTGGAAAAGCAGGCTGTTGAAGTAACAGATGAAGAAATTATGGCAGAGATTGATAAAGAGAGAGAGAACAACTCCCGTACAATCGATGTCGATGACAGAGCTGTTCAAAACGGCGATATGGTCAAATTAAATTTTGAAGGATTTGTTGACGGAGAAGCATTTGAAGGCGGTAAGGGAGAAGACTATGACCTTACAATCGGTTCTGGAAGCTTTATTCCAGGATTTGAAGAGCAGTTAGTTGGTGCAAAGATCGGTGAAGAAATGGAAGTTAACGTTACTTTCCCGGAAGAGTACCAGGCATCAGAATTAGCCGGTAAAGCAGCTGTATTCAAATGCACAGTAAATGAAATCAAAGTAAAAGAACTTCCGGAAGCAGACGATGATTTTGCAAAAGATGTTTCTGAATTTGATACATTGGCAGAATACAAAGAAGACATCAAGAAGAACCTGACAGAGAAAAAAGAAAAAGAAGCAAAAACAGCAAAAGAAAATGCAGTAGTTGCTAAGGTTGTTGAAAATGCAACTATGGAAATTCCGGATCCAATGGTAG
>NZ_JAWYAJ010000176.1:0-2232 GCF_034124845.1 Robinsoniella sp. | reverse complement strand
CTATTTCCAACCGGTCCTTATCTCCCTCCAGACTCTGTACAAATTCCTGTATCTGATCAGACATGGAATTGATATTTGCCGCCAGGCTGTTAATTTCCTGGAAGGAAGTATCCGTCCTTGCCTTTCTGGTAAAGTCCCGTTTTGCTACCCGCTTTGCTACCTCCCCGATTTCCTCAATCGGGTTGGCAATACGGTTGGAAAGTATATACATGATAAGGCTTCCCACCAGCAATGAAATCACAATGACTACGGCCAGGAAAGTCTGTGTATATTTAAATGAGCTGTATGCGGATTTAATCTCTTCTTTGATACTTACATAATACAGGTTTCCATCCTGCTTAATGATCCCGGGAAAACGAATCAGCCCCATCACCTTTGACATATTTCTTCGGATTTTCGGCTGTTCCGTAAAGTCTTCTATGTGTAGGTTCACATTCTTATAAACCTGCGCTTTGGGTCCTGACTTCCTCGTAGTATATACGGGTTCGTAATTAGCATCCGCGATGACAAAAGAAAAATTCTCATTCTCATAGCTTTTAAACAAATTCTTATCATCACTGTCAATCTTCTTTAAATCCACTGATTTTATTTCTTCAAATGCTTCTTCCATCATTTTGCTTTTCTGTCCGACATAGTAATCTGTTGCAAAAAGACTGAACACAAGGCTGCTTCCTCCAACAACAATCAGGAGGAATGCCCACTGCATTATGATCATATTGCCTTTTATTTTTTTAATCATGTTCTCCTACTCCAAACAGATACCCAACGCCGTAGACAGATTTAATATAGGGACATTGATCCGTCATTTTTTTCCGAAGCTGCTTCACGATGGTGTCAACCGTCCTGGTATCTCCGTTATAATCATAACCCCACACGGAATTTAATATTGCTTCCCTGGAGAGTACAACGTTTTCATTTTCCAGGAAATACACCAAAAGTTCAAATTCCTTTGGCGTAGTTTCCATAAATTCATCTTTTAAATAAACCTTCTGGCTTGCAATCTCAATCTTAAGCTCTCCGGCAAATAAAACATCCTTGAGTTTCCCCGCACGCTTGAGAACCGCTTCAACATGAGCTTTTATAATTGCAAGTGTATAGGGCTTGGTTATATAATCATCCGCGCCTTTATTAAAACCAGTTAACTGGTCTGTAATCGCATTTTTAGCAGTGAGCAAAATTACCGGTACTTCGGATTTCTGGCGTATTTCACCCAGTACCTCAAATCCATTCAGATGCGGCAGCATAATATCAAGCAGCACCAGATCTAATTTATGCATGTTCTGATAAAAAAGTTCTACGGCCTGCTGACCATCGTTGGCAACAATTACCTCATATCCATTGATTTTCAAAAAATCTGACAGCGTCCTTGCCAGTTTTAATTCATCCTCAACAACTAAAATACGGTTTTTCCTCATTTCACACTACTCCTAACGAATTCTGCTGGCATCGTCAAATTCACCTAATTTCACGGTGCCTGTTTCTTCATATTCTTTCTTCAATTTGTAATAATCATTCTTACGCTTTTCAATATGTTCATAAGCATTTCGTTTTGTAACGTAAGTACCAAATCCTTCATAGGAACGTGTGCCTTTCATTGTATCAACCATTAAATCATATACTTCATAGAAAAAATGGCCTTCGTTGTAAAAATTGTAGGGGTTCAGATCTATTTCGTTGTAACCGCTGAAATCCCATACATCTGTTATTGATATAATGTCATATAAGAACTGCCAGTAGTCCTCACTTTCATGTTCACTCATCTCACCGATAAAGGATGGGGCTATTATCACCATCAGTTCCACATTATTATCATCGCACACTTCTTTTAACATTTTGAAAGCGTTTAGGTTCTCTTCATAATAAGGCCTTTCACTAGGTTTTGTAAAGAGTGTTTTTAAATGTTTATCGATTTTATTTGTAACATACTTCTCTGTGAACTTCTGTGGATCCTCATCTCTTCTTAAATAATACTTTTCCAGGTTCCTTGCGCCATCCCCAATCTCCGGATAGAATGTCTGTTTTTTTGGGTTTGTCCATTTATCTTTCAGCTCACCCAGACTTACGGTTACAACCTTAAGCAGAAAATCAATAAATTCCATTGCCTGGGATTTTCCGGAAATAAGTGCCGGTACCTTATACATGTCCCCTACATGCTCCGCTTCAAACCTGCGGACTTCCCCTCCGCTGATATTCAGCACAATTTTTTTAACATTGGTATTTTCAACCAGATAT
>NZ_JAWYAJ010000175.1:0-2424 GCF_034124845.1 Robinsoniella sp. | reverse complement strand
GGCTGTCTGTAATTTGGTTCAGACTGGGGAAGCCAGCTGTAGTTCGGCGGATATGCGCCATATCTGTGGACATCTTTTCCAAGGGAGTCCTTCAGCGGTACCGGTGGATAATTCAACCCTTGGGCAAGTCCGGTATAATACATGGGTACATTGATGACTTCTGTCCGGCTCTCATCTGTCTGGTTATATACCCACAATAGTCCTTTTTCTCCCTCATTCATGGCATTCACATGATATAATGCATCCATTTTCACGCCCCGCTGCCTGTTGGTTCCTGCTGCGTCATAAGCCGCCTGGGAGATATGAACCATGTCGGAATTTACAATTCCACGGTAACGCTTATAGAACTCTACCCATTTATTCAGGATATCCTGTGTTCCGTCATCAAAAAGTGCAGGCCCACGGAAGTCGGAGTTTACGCCGTTTCCGATATTCTGTGCAATAACCCAGTTATAATCTTCTTTCTTATCTTTAAATGGCTGGAATGCAGCATCTCCGCCGCCGCCATGGTATTCTGCAAACGGTACATGAGACCAGCTCATGGACATGGTACGTCCATAGGAAGCATTGTGCATCAGCTGACGCCCGTACAGCAGCTGCTCCTGCCTTGGCTGGCTCCAGGCTGCTTCTTCGTATCCGATTCCGCATTTGTTGGCACCGTTTAAGTAATACCATGCAGGCACTTTTACAAATACGCCCATGTCACGAAACTCTGCACACATCATGCGGACACCATTTTCCCACTGCTTTACCTGTGAATCAAATACGCCGTTATGGAACTTATACTTTGATGCTTTTCCGGTATCCGTATCTTGCGGATTAGCCGGGTCTGTTTCTCTATCCTTGTTTACATGCTGTTCGCCGCAATTACAATAATTGCCGGGATAGGTACCGTCTATTTCTACACAGTCCAGACCGGTATATGTAACAAAGTTTTTGAAGTTATCCCAGTAATCATCGAATGCTGCGGATGCCAGGCACATGGAAGCGCCCCATTGTCCTTCCGCATTCGTACCGTACTCTTTGGACTGGCTGTACTGCCCTCTCGTATACTGAGCCTGGTAGATACCAATTGCAATTCCCTTGCTGTGTGCGTAATCCACCAGTTCTTTGTACTTATCCAGAGTCGCCTGGTCTCTTGCCAGCATCTGTTTGGATTCATCCGGAGCACTGTAAGACTGAATAATCATTTCAAACTCTGCTTCTGCCGCCTGATCTATTACTTCTTTCGTAAGTCTGCCTGTATTATGATGGGTCAGCGGGTTGTCTGTGATCCATGGAAACAGGGTCCGGTAAATGCCAAGACGTTCCCTCATTTTCAGTTCAAACCAGTAGGTACTGTGGACAAATTCATAGGTGTCAAACCCTACCATGGATTCGCCCTTAGCCAGCTCATATGCCGGTCCCACCTCATAGCAGGTGTGGGTGATATCCTTCAGCTCCAGGAAGGGACTTCCTTCCTTTTCCAGATCACATTTGCAGGGAAGCGGACGGTTAATGGGAAGTGTACTCTGGTCGCCGCAGGTGTAAGTAGTCTCCAGCGCCAGCAGGTCATCCATGTTGGTATTTCCCTTCATGACTTCCGGTGCCAGTCGTCCGATCATGATCTGGCTGTCCCCTTCATTTACGATCTCCACCCGCTTTTTCATAGCCGGGATATTGTCATACATTTCGTAAATGATTTTAATTTTGATTCCCTGATAGACTTCCGGGAAAGATTGTGGAGCCGAGAAAAGAAACTCCAGATGCTTTCCTTTGGGCGGCCATTCCTTTGCCGCCGGGTCTCCGAAAATTTCATTTGAAGTCCATTCAAACGGTTTTTCACAACTGTCGCTGATTGTATATCCGTCAAACACAAAGGTGTTACTATTTTTGGTTCCGCCTACATAGTAGTAATCCGGGGTTACCTTGATACTGCTGTCCGGAATCTCAATCGTATTGTCTGCCGAAGCAATTGAATCCCGGTGTATCTTGATCCCTTCATCACTGTATACTTCCCGGTAAGGCTTGTCATACAGTCCCAGATAGACTTCCGGAAGCACATCTTCCCCGTCTGTCATCTCTTTGTCGATATACAGATTCTTGTAGCTGTCTGTATAAAATTCTGTTCCGCCCTCCTGGGGAAGCTGAAAGCGGCGCTCTATGATGCCATTTCCAATGGTAATGCTGCTGCCATCTTCTGTAACCGCAACCGGGAGGGATTCATCCGTTTCCAGCCAGTGGCGTTTTCCGTTTACTGCATTTTCCAGTCCTTCTACTATCTCTCCTTTCTCATTTACATAGGGTGACGCAATCCAGGGTTCCTCTGCCGAACCCTGCGCCGCGGCCCCCGCCTCCGCGTTTGTCCCGGGAGTCGCTGCACGTGTGTCCATGTTCGGTACCAGGGTACAGACTAACGAGCCTGCCAGCGTCAAAGCGAGCCAG
>NZ_JAWYAJ010000174.1:0-4176 GCF_034124845.1 Robinsoniella sp. | reverse complement strand
TATTGTTTTTAATAAGCTGCTCTATTTTTAAACAGAGTTCACTTATTTCACGGAGATCAGATTCGTCTGCGTTGCGGGCTGCAAGCGCTGCCATCTGAGGTTCTATCAGCATTCTTACAGAGATCAGATCCATTGCCAGCTGTTTTTTGTCTTTTATGAAGGTAAAGCCAAGGGGATCGTCCACTACACCTGGTTCCTGACAGACGAATGTTCCGGAACCCCTCCGTATTTCCACGATATTTCTGGATACCAGGATTTTGACCGCTTCCCGGATAGTACTGCGGCCCACCTTCAAGCTTTCCGCCAGCTGGAATTCATTGGGCAGCTTTTCACCGGCTTTGATTTTATTTGTTATAATTAATTCAATTATTGCATCGGAAACTTTTTCTGCCAACGGTTTATCGGCTATATTTTCAAATTCGTACATAGATAGTTTCTCCAAAGATTCATTAGATAATATTTTTTTGTTAAAATCGAACATGATCAACGATGTTATGCTTAATCGCATTTATTGTATCATGTTTTTTTTGATTCAACAATTAGTTATTTTGTAGTAAAAAGCATTGACAAATCTTTGCGTTATGATACTATATAGTAAAGACATCAGACGTCAGATGACATGATGTATTCCGGGGAGGAGGCATGATAAGTACTTATAATTGTTAATCGGGATGGACTAAATGGAAAAATACAGATGAGAATATGACAAAATTAAACGAACTATAAGGAACTATAACGAATTATAAAGAAAGGATACATGAAATGAAAATTACAAATTTGAAATTATATATGGTGCAGCCCAGATGGCTTTTTCTAAAGGTTGAAACGGATGAAGGAATCTGCGGATGGGGAGAGCCGGTTATAGAAGGCAGAGCGGAATCTGTTAAGGCATGCGTGGAAGAAATGAAAACCTATTTAATCGGCAGTGATCCTAGACGGATAGAAGATATCTGGCAGGTGCTCTACCGGGGCGGTTTCTACCGGGGAGGTCCTATTTTATCCAGTGCAATATCCGGAATTGAACAGGCCTTGTGGGATATAAAAGGAAAATATTACAATATGCCGGTATATGAATTTTTAGGAGGCATGTGCCGGAACCACGTTGACGTATACTGCTGGATCGGCGGAGACCGCCCCTCTGATGTGGGGATAGAGGCAAAACGGCAGCAAGACCTGGGGTTTAAGGCGATCAAAATGAATGCTACGGAGGAAATGGCATATATTGACAGTTTCGCAAAAGTAGATGCAGTCTGTGAACGTGTGGCGGCAATCCGTGAGCAATGCGGAAAGTACTTTGGCATTGCGGTGGATTTCCACGGCAGGGTACATAAGAGTATGGCGAAGATACTGGTGCAGGAACTGAATCAGTTTCACCTGATGTTCATTGAAGAACCGGTATTGTGTGAGAACTACGAGGCACTTGGGGAAATTGCCAAATACACGGCATCCCCAATCGCTACCGGAGAACGGCTATTTACCAGGTGGGATTTTAAGAAAATCTTCGAACAGGGTGTTGTAGATATTATCCAGCCGGATTTATCCCATGCAGGAGGTATTCTGGAGTGCCGGAAGATATCAGCCATGGCGGAAGCCTATGATGTTGCAGTGGCACCCCACTGTCCCCTTGGACCCATTGCACTGGCTTCCTGCCTGCAGATGGATGCCTGTACACCTAACGCATTTATTCAGGAACAGAGCCTTGGAATACATTACAATCAGGGCAGTGACCTGTTGGATTATCTGGCTGATCCTAAGGTATTTGAGTATCGAAACGGAGTAGTGCAGATACCTTCAAAACCGGGACTTGGAATTGAAATAAACGAAACGTATGTGGAAAAGATGGCAGAGGCTGGTCATAACTGGAAGAATCCGGTATGGCGCAACAGCGATGGAACTGTGGCGGAATGGTAGAAAGGAAGTGTGTAGGATGGAAATGAAAGCTAACGTTATTCAGGATTTTAAAGACAAAATTTCAAGGGAACCGGTGCTTGGACCCTTTTGCAAAACACTGGATCCTTCCTTTATTGAAATATTGGGATACAGTGGATTTGATTTCTGCATTCTGGATATGGAACATGGTCCGGCAGCAAGTTCTAATCTGTCTGATCTGATCCGGGCCTGTAATGTAACCGGTATTCTGCCGGTTGTAAGAGTATCCGAAATATCGGAGCAGGCAATCGGCAAAGCACTGGATCTTGGTGCCGGCGCGGTGCAGATTCCCCAGATCACCAATGCACTTCAGGCAAAAAAGGCAATTGCATTAGCCAGGTTTTATCCTAATGGACAACGTGGAGTATGCAGGTTTGTGAGGGCAGCGCATTATTCGGCAATGCCCAGAGAAGAATATTTTAAAAGTTCCAATGAAATTCTTGTTACCCTTCAGATTGAAGGCGCAGAAGCGATTAGCAATCTGGAGGAGATCATGGAAGTGGAAGGAATTGACATTATTTTTATTGGTCCCTATGACCTTTCACAGTCACTGGGAGTTCCAGGGCAGATTGACCACCCGAAAGTACTGGAATATATGAATTTCATTGTCGATATGGGAATGCGCAGGAATATTCAGATCGGAACCTTTGTGGATACGCGAAAGAGTATGAATAAATGGGTCGCCCAGGGAGTACGGTATGTCTCGTATTCTGTGGATGTGGGCATTTTTATGGATGCCTGCAAAGAACTGGTGGGAGATTTTGAAGCAGCGAAGAACTGACGAGAAAAATAAGTACCTTTGTTTTAAGAATTCTGATGAAATCTTAAAATATGAGGTACTTTTTTGTATAACTCAGATCAGATCATCACTGCCAGATCTATCTAAAAGATAATAAAATATTACCCGGGTAAAATTCTTGCAAATATTTATGTTGACATTTGTTCATATATCTGATAGGTTTTAGTTATAAAATCACATGTAATTATACAATCTGTATATAATTAAGTGAATTGATATTTTATTTTTTTCAAAAATAATTTACCCGAGTAAAGGAGTTGACAGGGAATGAAAGCGACACGATCGGATGTGGCAAAGCTGGCAGGAGTTTCCACTGCTACAGTATCAAATGCTCTAAGTTGTCCGCATAAAGTGAAAGACGAAACAGTAAAGAAAGTATTAGAAGCAGTAAAAGCTCTGGACTACAAACCAGATATGATAGCGAGAAGCTTGTCTACAAAAAAAACCATGCAAATAGGAATTGTATTAGAAGATATTTCGAATCCTTTTTTTGGTGAAATTGTTAAAGGTTTTGAACGTGCGGCAAATGAAAAAAATTATTTTGTAAATATCTGTACAGGTTTTAATAAACTGGACGAATATTTTGATAACTTTATTACGAGAAGACTAGATGGAGTTTTTGTAACTGCTATTCCTTACAAGTTTAATATGGATAAACTTTATCATTTGGTTGACAATGGGATTAAAGTATTAGTCAGCGGCAATGTAGGGGCAGATTACAGGAAAGTTTCTTCAATAGAAAATGACCATATGGCAGCAATGCATGAGGCAATGGAATACCTTTACAGTCTGGGGCACAGAGAAATAGCATACTTAAGCGGACTTGGGAGAAGCTTGCCTTATGATTTAAGGAGTATTTGTTATCTTAAGATGGTGGAACGCTTAGGACTGCCTTGCGGAGAAAATTTATTGTTTGACGGAGAATATCCTTATACTACTGATATAACTGCCGGCTATTATTATGCTAAGGAATTAATAAAGTCAGGCAGAGACTTTTCGGCTGTAATCTGTCTCAATGATTTGATGGCTCTTGGAGCTATGAAGGCTATTAAAGAAAAGGGTTACAAGGTTCCGGAAGACATATCTGTTATGGGGTTTGATGGGATTAGTTATGGGGAATATTGGGAACCTTCTTTAACGACAATGAGTTTAGATAAAGTTAAATTTGGAGAAAAAGCGTTTGAATTACTTCTTTCAAATATTGACAATGGAAATACATGCTATTTTGAGAATAAACTTAGCATCATGAAAAGAAAGTCTACTGCAAAGCGCATGATAAAGGGGGATAAAATATGATCGGCGACAGAGAACAGAATAACAGCATTTTCCGCATAATGGATAACAGCATTTTAAAAAGTTGTGAAAATGATAATAGAAAACGAGTATATATGACACCTCAGAAAATACTGTGGGAATCAAAGGGCTGTAAGTCTGTAGTTGAAAACAGC
>NZ_JAWYAJ010000173.1:469-3267 GCF_034124845.1 Robinsoniella sp. | reverse complement strand
TTTGTAATCATAGTTAAAGTAACAGGAATGAAACGAGGAGGCCATTATGTTTAAAATTAATGAAAATTATTTAAAATTGCCGGGAAGTTATCTCTTCTCAACAATAGGCAAAAAAGTCGCAGCATTTACGGAAGCAAATCCGGACAAAAATATAATCAGGCTGGGAATTGGTGATGTTACACAGCCCCTGGCACCGGCTATTATCACAGCCCTGCATGATGCAGTTGATGAAATGGCAGATGCGAAAACATTTCATGGCTATGCCCCGGATCTGGGTTATGAGTTCTTAAGAAATGCCATTGCAAAAAACGATTACGCAGACAGAGGCTGCAGTATAGCAGCGGATGAAATCTTTGTCTCAGACGGAGCAAAGTGCGATTCCGGTAATATACAGGAAATATTTAGCGTGGATAATAAAATTGCTGTATGTGATCCGGTATATCCGGTTTATGTAGATACCAATGTAATGGCGGGAAGAACCGGAACATACGATGCCGGATCCGAGACCTGGAGTGATGTAATCTATATGCCTTGTACAGCTGAGAATAATTTTGCACCGGAACTTCCAAAAGAAAGGCCGGACATCATCTATCTTTGTTTCCCGAATAATCCAACGGGCTCCACGATCACGAAAGACCAGTTACAGGTCTGGGTAGACTATGCGAATAAAGAAGGTGCCGTCATCATATACGATGCGGCTTATGAAGCATATATTTCGGAAGAAAATGTGCCTCATTCTATCTATGAATGCGAAGGTGCCAGAACCTGTGCAATTGAACTTCGCAGTTTTTCTAAAAATGCGGGATTTACGGGGACACGCCTTGGGTTCACGGTAATTCCGAAAGAACTGAAAGCCGGAGATGTATCGCTTCATTCCCTGTGGGCAAGGCGTCACGGTACAAAATATAACGGGGCTCCCTATATCATCCAAAAGGCTGGAGAAGCTGTTTATTCACCTAAGGGAAAAGAACAGTTAAAGCAGCAGGTTGCATACTATATGAATAATGCCAAAGTGATCTTTGATGGGCTGAAGGATGCAGGATATACCGTATCCGGCGGAGTAAATGCGCCGTATATCTGGCTTCAGACTCCCAAGGGCATGACTTCCTGGGAATTCTTTGATTATCTGCTAGAAAAAGCGAATGTGGTTGGTACACCGGGATCCGGGTTTGGACCCAGTGGAGAAGGATATTTCCGCCTTACTGCATTTGGCAGCTTTGAAAATACAGTTGCGGCTATTGACAGAATTAAGAAAATGTAGCAGGCAGTAAAACACATGCAGCCCGAAATCCTGACGGGCCTCTGGGACCAGAGCATTTTTCAAACACGCTCTAAGTCTGGGTTTCGGGCTGCTTTTTAAAATCCGCAGTTTCCGTCAATGCCACAGCTCATACCGGCAGCGGGAGTCACTTCCTGCTGTAATATGGCATCGGCAATTGCCTGTTTGTAAACGTCCGGCGTGTGATAACCGGAGAGTCTTGTATCCCCGAGATAGATGACCGGAATACTGGTGATGTCATATTCTTCTGAGAGGGCATTCAGCTCATCCAGTCTGGTAAGCTGTGTCTTTGCTGTAATCTCTTCTAAAAATTCTTGTACGTTTTGCCCCAGTTCCTTTGCAATATCCCCCAATACTTTCAGATCCCCGATATCTTTTTCATCTTCGTAAAAAGTGGTAAATACTTTCTCTGTATATTCCTGTCCCAATCCATGATCTTCGCAGTAAAGCAGCCCTAAAAATGTATCCGTGGAATAGGGATGGGGAGACAGTCTGGGCAGCTGCATTGGTAAACCAAGTGCTTTTGCAGCCGGTAGTAACACTTCATCGAATCTTTTTAAACGGGCTTCATCGTGCATGGGATCCACCATGGGAGAGGGGGGACGGCGGAGTTCGTGAGGAATCCGCTCAAAGGTTACATCCATTCCGCCAGCAGCCTGCTTTAGTGAAAAATATTCCAGGTAACAGAATGGGCATACAAAATCAAAAAATACTTTAATTTTCAGACTCATATTTTTTCCTTTCAGTTTTCAGTTGGAAACAATTATTTATACTTTTCTATTTGTAATATGCAATTCTATTACAAGTAAGATAATAGTATTATAGTATAACTTCAAGTATGGAACAAGCGTTATTATACAGTGTGGAAATATTATAAAAGGCAATTTTACTTTCTTTTTTACTGAAAATGAAGTAAAATAATAATAAGTTTTCTGTATAAACCCATAAAAGGAAAGGAGATTTATTCATGGGAGAGTATTTGTCACAAGTTAATGCATTACCGTTCTATTTGATCGTGGGCGGGGTACTATTATTTATCATCGTGATGTGCGTGGTATTTTTGGTAAAAAGTTATCGTGCAGGGATTGCCATTGGAATGGACAAAAAAGTACTAAAAAGAGCCATTACTTCCAGTGCTACGTTTACGGTTCTGCCCAGTATCAGTATTCTATTAGGGGTCATTGCACTTAGCGGAACGCTTGGGGTTCCATTTTCCTGGCTTCGGCTTTCTGTGATCGGGGCACTTCAGTATGAATTAAATGTTGCTGAGATTTCAGCCACCAGTATCGGGCTTACCGGTCTTAAGGTAAGTGAGATGACCGTACAGGCTTTTAGTACCATAGCGCTGGTTATGACAGTGGGAATTCTGGGCGGCGTATTCTGCTGTATCTTTGGATTGAAAAAATATCTGGGCAAGGTACAAAAAACCACGACGAAGAAAAAGTCCGGCAAACCGGGATTTGGAGCATATGCCACAATTGCAATGTTTATAGGGCTCTGCAGTGCGTACATAGGGTCA
>NZ_JAWYAJ010000173.1:0-459 GCF_034124845.1 Robinsoniella sp. | reverse complement strand
TTTACTTCCTCGGGAAATTATCTGCCGCTGGTGGTGGCGGGAATAGCTGCTGTGGTGATGGCGATTTTTGAATATTTTACACAGAAGAAGCAAATGGCATGGCTGGATAATTTCAGTGTGGCGACCAGTATGCTGATCGGCATGATTGCCGCTGTATTAATTAAATTGGCTTAAGGAGGCAGATTTATGGATCAGAATGCAAAAGAAGCGTATCTGCAAAAGTTTAATCAGCAATTGCATCTGCTGGGAAGAATTACTCTGGGAGTGGCAATTGTTTTATTGATAGGAGCACCTCTTGTAATGGGGCTGCTGTATGGAGTAATGCCGGATATGTCCGGGTTCCTGAAGGGGATTATTAAAGTCGGGATTATCTATATCCCTGTAGCAATCGTGGAATTTCTGGTATACGCTCCCATGCTTGGCACAGGAGGCAGCTATCTGACATTCCTCACTGGAAAT